>NZ_JBHSRF010000072.1:0-48692 GCF_042658925.1 Sphaerisporangium aureirubrum | reverse complement strand
CGAGCTATGAGGACCTGGTGGAATCCGAGGGCCGGCCACGGCTGCGGATGTGGCTGGACCGGATGCACACCGACAACCTCCTGGAAGCCGCGGTGGTATACGGGTACTACCCCTGCCAGGCCGACGGCGACGACCTGATCATCCTGGACCCCGACACCGTCGACCCCGCACTCCTGCCCACCTCCCGCCACCACACGCTCCACGGCGTCGGCGCCGCACTGGCGGGCGTACCCGGCGGCGCGGGTGCGACGGCGGCCATGGCGACGGGAACAGGCACCGCCCTGCTGACCGCCCCCCGGCCGGTGACCGGCGGCGAACCGGCGGGCCGTGAACTGGTCCGCTTCTCCTTCCCCCGCCAGCGCCGGGACCGTCACCTGTGCCTGGCGGACTTCTTCCGCCCGGTGGGCTCGGGCCAGGTCGACGTGGTGGCCTTCCAGATCGCCACCATGGGCAACAGGATCGCCGAAGCCACCGGCGAGCTGTTCGCCAAGGACGCCTACCGCGACTACCTCGAACTCCACGGCCTGTCGGTCCAGCTCACCGAGGCCCTCGCCGAGTACTGGCACGCCCGCGTCCGCACCGAACTGGGCATCGGCGGCGACGAGTCGCTGGCCGACATGCTCAAGGTCAACATCGCCGGCTGCCGCTACTCCTTCGGCTACCCCGCCTGCCCCAACCTCGAGGACCAGGCCCAGCTGTTCACCCTCCTCGACCCCGCCCGCATCGGCGTCGAACTGTCCCCCGAGTACCAGCTCCACCCCGAGCAGTCCACCTCCGCCCTCGTCGCCCACCACCCCGAGGCCAAGTACTTCAACGTCTGACCTCACCCGGCGGGAACCGTCCCCACCCACCCCGCGATGCCGGGGTGGGTGAAGGGGAGGAGACCGCCGGGTTAATTGTTGGAGATTTGCCATGGGAGACGGTTAGAGGACAACGGGTGTGTAAGGGGGGGTGGTATGGATGCGGAGAGCGTGTTGCTGGTGTTGGTCGTGGTCACCGCGTTGAGCTTCGACTTCACCAACGGGTTTCATGACACGGCGAACGCCATGGCGACCTCGATCGCCACGGGGGCGTTGCAGCCCCGGGTGGCGGTGGCGTTGTCGGGGGTGCTCAACTTCGTGGGGGCGTTCCTGTCGCTGGAGGTGGCGGCGACCATCGCGAAGGGCATCGTGGACAGCGGGGCGATCTCGTTGAACGTGGTGTTCGCGGGGCTGGTGGGCGGGCTGCTGTGGAACCTCGTGACGTGGTACTTCGGGATCCCGTCGAGTTCGTCGCACGCGCTGATCGGCGGGGTGGTGGGGGCGACGCTGCTGGCGGCGGGCACGTCGGCGGTCAAGGGGGCGGGGCTCGTCTCCGACGTGATCATTCCCGCGGTCCTGGCGCCGGTGGCGGCGGTGTTCATCGCCACGATCGGGACCTTCCTCGTGTACCGGATCACCGCCCGGGTGTCGGAACGGATCCGGATCCGCGGCTTCCGCATAGGGCAGATCGGCTCGGCGTCGCTGGTGTCCCTCGCGCACGGCACCAACGACGCGCAGAAGACCATGGGGATCATAACGCTCGCCCTGATCACCAGCCACACGATCGGCCCGGACGACGGCACACCGCTGTGGGTGATCGTGTCCAGCGCGACGGCCATCGCCCTCGGCACCTACATCGGGGGCTGGCGCGTGATCCGCACCCTCGGCAAGGGCCTCACCGAGATCGAGAGCCCGCAGGGATTCGCCGCCGAGGGGTCCTCCTCCGCGGTCATCTTCGCCGCGTCGCACTTCGGCTTCCCGCTGTCGACCACGCACGTGTGCTCGGGCTCCATCGTGGGGTCGGGCATCGGCAAACGACTGGCCGAGATCCGCTGGGGCGTCGCCGGGCGGATGGCCGTCGCCTGGCTCGTCACCCTCCCCGCGGCGGCCGTCGGCGGCGCCGTCGCCTGGAAGGGCACCGACCTGATCGGCGGCGCCCTCGGCATGGGCGTGGTCTTCGCGCTCGCTGCCCTGGTCGCGGGCGGGCTGTACCTGGCGTCCCGCCGGTCGCCCGTCAACCACGCCAACGTGAACGCCCGCTGGACCGGCCGCACCCCCTCGGCCCACGCGGAGGAGCGTGCCGCATGAACGCATTCGAGAGAGGACGGACGGCATGAGCGACTACATCGACGTCGCCTCGCTGTGGAAGGTGCTGGCCGTCGGGCTGCTCGGCGGCGCCGGGCTGGTCGCCGTGTTCGCGCTCGGCCTCGTCGGCCTGTCCGCGTACGCCGACCGCCCACCGGGCGCGCGGGCCAGGGTGCCGGGGCTGGTGCTGGCCTGCGGGTGCTTCCTGGCCGTGGCCGGCGGCGCGGCGGCGGGCCTGGTCGCGATGCTGGCCAAGTGACGGCATTCCGACGGCATCCGGCGACACCGAAGGGGAGGCCTACGACGCCGGCCCGTACGCCTCCAGGCGGTCGGCCAGTTCCCGGGGACGGCTGAGGGCGACGGTGTGGCCGCCGTCCATCTCGTCCGGGGTGATGCCCAGCCGCTCCCCGGCGAGGCGGCGCAGGAAGGCGGCCGGGAGGAAGCGGTCGTCGCGGCACAGGAGGAACCTCGTGGGCACCTGGGGCCAGGACGGGAGAGGCCACGGGGTGGTGAACGGGGTGGCCGACTGGGGGCGGGATCGCTTGAGCGCCTCCTCGGCCAGCTCCCGGGGGACGTCGTGCAGGAACAGGGCGATGTCGTCGTCCGGGGCCCGGCCGTCGAGCTCGTCCTGTTCCCTGCGGGCCTGCTCCCAGCCGGTGTTCCCCCACCAGTCGCCGGGGGTCTCGCCCGGGACCGGGATCATCGCGTTCACCAGGACCAGCAGGCCGGCCGGGACGCGGTCGCAGACCAGCGGGGCGGTGAAGCCGCCGAAGGACTGGGCGACCACCGTCAGCCCGGTGCGACCGCCGATGGCGTCCACCACCGTGGCGGCGTACTCGGCGAGCCCCGCCTCGTCGTCGTCACAGGGCAGGTCGGGGGCCACCACGTCGTGGCCGCGGGCTCGCAGTTCGGCGGCCAGCAGATGCCAGTACCACGAGCCGGACGCGGCGCCGTGGATCAGTACGTAGGTCATTCGGGGTCCTTCCGGGTCGGTCTCCGTCGTTGAGACGGCACGGCGCCGGAAAAGGGGTCACGGCCAGGTCAGGGGGAGCCCGAACGCGGGGAACAGGCGGGGCTCGAACACGGTGATGTCCGTGATCCTGCCGTCCGCGACCCGCAGGACGTTGAGCACCTGCGCCCGGTACGCGGTGTCACCCGGCGCCCGGATGTAACCGGCCACGGCAGGTTGCCGGTTCGCACGCGTGGGCACACTGTGCCACCGCGCCCGGTACAGCGGCGACTCCGGCCCGAAGGCGTGCGCCGCGAAGGCCTCGACCGCCTCGCGGCCCGCGAACGTGAACGGCAGCGGCGGCATCGTCATCCGCACGTCCTCGCTCAGCAGCTTCGCCAGCGCCGCCGCGTCGGACCGCTCATGGGCCTCCATGAACCGCCGCACCAGATCCCGCTCCCTTGCGCTCGCGACCGGTGACACCCACTCCGAACGGCGCTCCGGCAGATGGTCCCGCAGCGTCGCCCGCGCCCGCCGTAGAGCGCTCTTGACCGAGTCCCCACTGGTACCGAGCAGGGCGGCGGTCTCCTTGGCGGGCCACCCGAGCACGTCCCGCAGGATCAGCACGGCCCGCTGACCCGGCGGCAGATGCTGCAGCGCCACGAGGAACGCCAGCTCGACGGTCTCCCGCCCGATCACGGCGACATCCGCCCCGCTCTCGCCGGCCGGCTCCAGAAGCCGATCCGGATACGGCTGCAGCCACGGAACCTCGTCCGTGCCGGGCCGGCGCGGGTGGCGGTCGAGATGGTCCAGGCAGGCGTTGGTCGCGATCCGGTACAGCCACGCACGGAAGGTGGCGCGCCCTTGAAACGTCGCCCGCCCCCGCCAGGCCCGCAGAAACGTCTCCTGCACCAGGTCCTCGGCCTCCTCGAACGACCCGAGCATCCGATAGCAGTGCACCCGCAACTCCCGCCGGTACCGCTCCGCGAGCACGCCGAACGCCGCCTCGTCCCCCTCCCGCGCCGCGACGGCGACCGCGCCCTCGTCCATCCGCACCCCCGGCCGGCGACTCAAGGCCTTCCTGGTCGCCGGTGCGATCCCCATCCTGCCGCGCACCCGGCGGGACGGCCACGCAGAATGTCGATCAGGGTCGTCCAGACGGGAGCGGATGGATGCTTAATCGAGTAGTGGTCGGTTCGTTGCTCGGTGTGATCGTGCTCCTCGTCGCGGTCATCGTGGTCATGCGCGTCACCGGTGACGATGACCCCGTGGCAGGCGCCTCGACCGGCACCTCGGCGACCGCTTCGGCCACCGCGCCCAGCCCAGTGGCGAGCCCGTCGCCGACGCCGTCGACCCCTTGGGCGAAGGGAGCGTGCGTCGACGTCGCCGCGGTGCCCGGCGGCACCCTCGTCTCGTCGAGCGGCGGATCGGCGGGAACCGTGACCAAGGTCGAATGCGGCGCGGACGGCGCCGGCGCGCAGATCCTGAGCCTCGTGGACCGCGGCGAGGGCCCCACCCGCTGCCCCCGTGACACCGACGGCTTCGTCGACACCCCCACCGGCCTGGGCGACCTGCGAACGGCCTGCGTGCGCAACCTCACCCGCCCCCACCCCGCCGAACGCGGCAAAGGCGGCGGGATCCTGATCGCCGGAGACTGCGTCTACGTCCCCGACGAAGGCGAGATCGAAGAACGCTCCTGCAAGGACTCCCGAGGCCCCGGCCGCGTCTGGGGCCTCTACAAGAAGAAGTCCCAGTGCAAGGACTCCCGAGGCTTCCTCGACTACCACTACTCCCACCGCCGCACCCACCCCACCCACCCCATCGTCTGCGCGGGCCCCGGCGACACCGCCCAGGAAACCACGGCCAAATACTCCAACGGCACCTGCTTCCGCAAACCCCCCACCCTGTCCACCAAACTGGGCGACCTGATAATCGGAGGCCTGGACGAAACCCCATGCGCCTCCAAGTCCGCCTGGGCAAAAGTAATAGCCACCGCCCCCACCGCCGAAGACTGCCCGTCCCGCGCCACCACCTCCATAAACGACAACGACCACTACCCCGGCACCACCTGCCTCCGCAAACTCCGCTGACCGCGTCCATCAGCCCTGATATCACCGCCCTCTTCCATCGCTTTCGACACCGGGTTCGCGTCGCCCGATGTACGGGTTTTCCTGGATACCGGTCTGTTGACCGCGTGAAATCATTTGCCGGGTGACCTGGTGCGTCATCGGGTCACCGTGCGGTGGCCGGCGGAGATCGATCGTTTCGTCGGTGAATTCCGTCGGGTGAGGCTCGTGTGATCGTTGTTGCTCTCACATGATTATCAAGAGGTTGGCTGTGCGGACTTTGATGACCACTGATCATCTGTCTGTCGGTGACCGGCTGGCCCATTTCCGGGAGGCGGTCCTGCTGGATGCCGCTCCGGCCGAGACGTACAGCGACCAGGACGCCGGATTCTGCGGGCGTATGGAGGGCGGCACGCTGGGGGCCGTCACCATGGTGCAGGTGGCCACTCGGAGCGAGGTGGGCCGCCGGGGGTTGCGGCGCGGCGCGAGGTTGATTCGTCAGGCGGATCCCTGCCGCTACCAGCTGGTGCTTTGCCGTAAAGGGCCCACCGTGGTGGCTCACAACGGTCGTCACGCGGAGCTTCTTCCCGGTGACATGGTCCTGGTCGACACGTCCCGTCCTTACGACGGATGGCAGGAGTCAGGCAGGAGCAGTTTGCTGGGGGTGCACTTTCCGCGAGAACTGCTGCCGGTTTCCGGGACGGCCGCCCGAGACGTCATCGGGGCCCGGCTGTGCGGGCGGGACGGCATCGGTGCTCTGGTGTGGAACTTCGCGACCCGGGCCGCGGCGGACCTGGAAGGCTACGGCGGGACAGAGGCCGTGCGTGTGTCCACCACGCTGATCGATCTGATAGGCGGGCTGATCGCCGGCCGGCTGGAACGGGATGTCGTCCTGGCTCCCGAGTCGCATCAGGGAATACTGCGACAGCGGATTCAGGCGTTCATTCAGCAACGGCTCAAAGACCCGGATCTGGCACCGGCGATGATCGCCCAGGCTCATCACATCTCCATCCGGACCTTGCATCGGCTCTTCGAATCCCACGGCTGCACGGTCGTCGAGTGGATACGCGCCCTGCGCCTGAACCGCTGCCGGCGCGACCTCGCCGACCCCGCGCTGCGCGGTCATCCCATTCACGCCATCGCCGCCCGCTGGTGTTTCACGACCCCCGCGCATTTCAGCCGGGCCTTCCGCAACGCCTACGGGCTCAGCCCTCAGCAGTACCGCGATTCCACCGCCGCCGCCTCGCCCGAGCCGTTGAGCGATTTCGCCAGGACGACGACGCCGCACGCGCAGACGGCCACTATGGCCAGGCCTCCGCGAAGACCGGTCAGCGAGGCGATGTAGCCGATCACCGGCGGCCCCATGAGGAAACCGAAGTAACCGACGGTGGAGACCGCCGCGATCGCGCCGTCGACGCGGTCTCGCGCGTGACCGGCCGCCGCGGCGAGCGTGCTCGGGAAAACGACCGACAGCCCGGTGCCCAGGAAGGCGAATCCCGTCACGGCCACGATCGTGCTGGGCGTGAGCAGAATCACGACGGCTCCCAGCAGGGCGACGCCACCCGCCGCTCTCACCAGCCGGCGCGGGCCCCAGGCGACGCCGAGGCGGTCACCGATGAGCCGGCCTGCCGCCATGGCGCACGCGAAAGCCGCGTACCCGGTCCCCGCGGCGCCCGGGGAGGCGTCCATCTGATCACGCAGGTACACCGTGCTCCAGTCGGTGACCGCCCCTTCGCACAGCAGCCCGCAGAAGGCCAGGACGCCGAACGCGAGCAGGCCACGGTCCGGCAGCGCGAAGGCGGGCGTGCCCCGAGCCGGCGGGGCGTGTATCAGGAAGGGCGCGATCACCATGGCCAGGACCGTGAGGAGGGCGCCGGCCCCCGCCAGATGGACCGCGGGGCTGACTCCGGCATCGGCCAGAGCGCCCGAGGAGAGGGAGCCGCCGAGGGCGCCGAGGCTGAATATCCCGTGGCATGAGGACAGGATGGGAATGCCGAGACGTTGTTCGAACAACGAGGCCTGGGCGTTCATGGCCACGCCGAGCATTCCGTTCACCGCCCCGAAGAGCAGGAGCGCCAGGCACAGCCCCGCGTAGCCGGGGGCATGGGGGATGAGCGCCAGCGCGACGGCGAAGGCGACGGCGTAGTCCCGGGTGCCGGGGGCGGCGTCGCGCCTGGCGGCCAGGGCACCGGCCAGAGCCATCCCGATCAGCGAACCGATCGCGATGGCCAGCAGGGCGGTGCCCAGCATGGGCTTCGACAACGCGAACTCCGCCTGCACGTCCGGAATCCGGACCGCCCAGCTCCCGAAGCCCGACCCCAGGATGAAGAACAGCGCACTGATCGCCATCCGGGACCGTACCGGCCGGGGGAGCGGCCGGTTCGCGTGCGTGCTCACACGGACATCCCCGCCGCCAGCAGCAGAGGAACGGGCTCCTCGATCGGCGTGGTGGAGCGGGAATAGCAAAGCGAGGTCTTCAACGACCCTCGCGCCCCGTAGCCGGCGAAGGCCGAAACGACCAGGTCCTCGTCCGTCGCCGGGACGACATCGGTGATGAGCGACTCGGCCTGTATGACGCCGCTTTCGATCAGGGTGAGGGCGATCCGGGCCACGTGCGCCGAACGCGACATCGGGAACAGCCGGACGTCGAACGGTGTGGCTCGCACCTGAAGTCCCTTCGCGAGGATCATCCAGGTGTGAATCGGCTGCGCCAGCTCGGTGGCGCCGTAGATCACATACGTCCCGCCCGGCCGCAGCATGCTCATCCCCATGCGGCGCACGTCGTCGCCGTTGTCGACGGTCGCGACGTGGGGCAGCGCGTCGAAGACGTAGTCGGCGAAGTGGTCGCGATGCTCGCGGACGAGCCTCTTCAGCTCCCCGGACTGGGTGGCGATGTCGAAACCGTGCGTCGCCCCCAGCGAGAGTGCCGTCCGTATCCGCTCCGGATCCTTGTCGATGACCGTCACGGCCCCCGCGCCCAGCAACCGATCCAGCACCTGCGTCGCCAGGAGCCCGCTGGGCCCCGCGCCCAGCACGACGCACACGTCTCCCGGGCGAGGCGGATTGACCAGAAGCGACCGCAGGACCGAGGTCAGCGGCTCGACGAGGGTGGCGAGCCGCGAGGGCACCGTCTCGGGGACGACGATCGCCGCCGCCTGGTCGGCGTCGTAGAAGTTGCGCTCGGTGTACCACGACGTCTCACCGGCCTGGTTGGGCAGCAGCGGCCGGATCGCACGAAACTCGGCCATTCCCCCGAAATCCGTCTGCCCCCAATAGACCAGCCGATCACCCGGTCTGATCGGAGCCTCCACCCGGGAGCCGATCTCGACGACCTTGCCCACGTATTCGTGACCGGGGATGATCGGCCACTGCCCGGGGGAGAGGTGCCCTCGGAAATAAGAGACGTCCGTCGAGCAGATCGATACCGCCTCGGTACGCATCAGCACTTCATCCGGTCCACACACCGGCTCGCGCATGTCCTCGATTCCGACACATCCGGGACCACGCATCACAACGGCCTGCACGTCTACTCCTTTGTCCTGGCTTTCCCGCACGGCGGCCGAGATCTACCGGCCCTCGCCATGGGTGCGCTTCCTGGGTGTTTCCAGGTGCGCGATATCCCCTGACCGCGAGCCTGACGCTCGCGCCGTCTCGAGTATCGGGGACACAGGAAAAGGCGTCGTTATCCGGCAGTGCCTCCTCGTTGACGACGAGTGCCATACGGGTCCGCGGCCGTTGTGCGGCTCTCCGGCACGGCGAGCCTCGCCGTGCCGGAGAGCCGGCCTCCTCCGTTACCCGGCCGCCGGGGGGCCTACTGGAACGAGGCGTCGTCGATGGAGAAGCCGTCGGTGCCCGAGGACGTCTCCACGTAGAAGCTCGCGTTGGACAACGTGCCGGTCCATGACACGGCGGCC
This sequence comes from Sphaerisporangium aureirubrum, assembly GCF_042658925.1. Taxonomy (NCBI): domain Bacteria; kingdom Bacillati; phylum Actinomycetota; class Actinomycetes; order Streptosporangiales; family Streptosporangiaceae; genus Sphaerisporangium; species Sphaerisporangium aureirubrum. Next base: position 39,658 of record NZ_JBHSRF010000072.1, on the reverse strand, counting down.
GTGCCGGAGAGCTGGATCCAGCCGCTTGAGTTCGCCGTCGCGGCCGGAGTGAGCTGGATGTAGCGCGTCGTGCCGTCGGCGGTCAGCGTCAGGGTCGCCTTCACGCTGGGCGTGCCGCTCTGCGCGCGCACCCAGACGCTCGTCGTGTAGTTCCTGCCGTTGACCAGCTTCGACGTCACGTTCTGGTGGGGGCCGTTCCACGACGCCGTGCGGCCGGTGATCTGCAGCGACCGTGTGCCGCCGTGCGCGGCGCTCGTGCTGGACGACAACGTTCCGCCGGACGCGGTCCAGCCCGTCGTGCCGCCCTCCATGTCGCCGTTGGTCAGCTGGTTCCCGCCGCCTCCGGAGGTGGTGAACTGCCACCAGTTCACGTTGAAGAGGTTGCCGCTGCCGCCGGTGAACCGCAGGAACAGGTCACGGGTCCCGGTCGCGCCGCTCACCGGGCAGGTGACGGTGGTCCAGGTCTGCCAGCCACCGGTGCCCGGGACGTCGCACGTCCCCACCAGCGTGCCGGTGGCGCTCCCGAGGCGCAGCTCGATCCTGCCGCCGCCGCTCCCCGAGGCCACCCGCGCGGTGAAGCCCGTGGCGCCGTTGCCGAAGGCGACGCCCCTGACCTTGACGTAGTCGCCGTTCTCGATGTAGCCGACGTTGATTCCGCCTTCGCCGGCGGGCTCGGTCTCCACGCCGGAGGACCAGGCGGCCGTCTCCGCCTCCTGGCGGACGTAGGGGTCGAGCGTGCCCACCTGGGGCGGGCCCGTCGTGGTCATGTTGATCGTCGGAATGGTGCCGTCGGCGTTGTAGCCGAACTTCTCCACCGCGACCGAGCGGGTGTAGCCGCCGCCGCCCGGCAGCGCGCCGTTGTGGTAGAAGAAGTACGAGCCGCCTTGGAAGTCGATGACGCCGGGGTGGTTGGTGAAGCTGCCGCCCTGGGTGGGCATGACGGTGCCGCGGTAGGTCCACGGGCCGGTGGGGCCGGTGGCGGTGGAGTAGGCGATGAACTCCGAGCAGCACTTGGCGGCGTACACGTTGTAGTATAGGCCGTTGCGCTTGTAGACCCAGGGCGCCTCTTCGTACAACGTGGGGCGGCCGGCGGTGCCGGTGCGGGTGCCGAACCCGGCGGTGGTGAGGGGGATCTGGGTGGGGCTGCCGGAGTAGGAGATCATGTCGGTGTTGAGGCGCACGTACCACAGGTTGGGGTTGCCCCAGTACAGGTAGGCCTGGCCGTTGTCGTCGATGAACACGTTGGGGTCGATCTCGCCGTTCCTAACCAGCGGGCGGCCCAGGGCGTCGCTGAACGGGCCGGTGGGGCTGGTGGACACCCCCACGCCGATGGCCATCTGGCCGCTGGCGCGGTCCTTGACCGGGACGTACCAGTAGAACTTGCCGTTGCGGTAGACGGTGTGCCCGGCCCAGGCGTCCTGGCTGGCCCAGCTGAAGGTGGCGAGGCTCATCGGCGAGCCGTGGTCGGTCCAGTTCACCATGTCGGCCGAGGAGAACACCCGCCAGTCCCGCATGGTGAAGTACGTCGAGCCGTCCTCGTCATGCCCGGTGTAGAGATAGACCCGTCCGTTGTAGACCAGCGGCGCCGGATCAGCCGTGTAAATCGTCTGGACGAGCGGATTGTCCGCCCTGGCCGGCGCGACCGGGAGCAATGCCACGACGCACAGCAGACTCACGATCCAAAGGACACTACGCCTGGATCCGCTGTCGATGAACGGAAATGCGACCTTCACAATCACCCTCCTGGTGAGTGGTGGATGGATCAGGCGATTGGATTTCCAGTGACCGGGCTCGGAACGCGGGCGGCACTCGAAAGCAGACGAGCTCAGAGCCCATATTTTGTTAGCGCTAACATATGATGTCTGGTGCCAATCACTTCCTTCTGCGGGGGGACCGGAGCCGGTGGTGGGGTGGAGCAAATACGACGCGATCGCTTTCGTCAACGGCTCGGCCTTCGATGTCACACCAGCTCCCGGCCCTCATGGCGGCCTGTCATGCGGATATCCGGCATCGGCGATGACGCTCGCGGGTCTGATGTAGGTGAAACTTTCATCGGCGGATATCCCATGTCCGTTCTCCCCCGCCCGGGGATCGACACGGGTGCCTGCTCGTGGCGGCATTGTTCCGGCAGTGGTCTTGGCATGTGTCTTTCTTGATCCCGCAGTCCGTGGTGGCGGACGTGATCGCGCCGCGCGTGGGGGCGGGTGGTCGTCTCCCGGCCCTAGGGACGAAAATTCATCTATGTCGTTGACCGAGCAGGCGATCGAGCACATCAGGCGGCTCATCATGGAAGGAGTGCTGTTGCCGGGTTCCCGGTTGCCTCCCGAACAGGAGCTGGCCGTGGAACTGGGTTTGTCCCGGAATCTGCTCAGGGAGGCCGTGCGCTCCCTCGTCACCATCCGCGTGCTGGAGGTGCGCAGGGGCGACGGCACGTTCGTGACGAGTCTCAAGCCCGACCTGCTGCTCGAAGGAGTCGGCCTCGCCGTCGAGATGATGCGGGGCGACGACCTCCTGGAGATCATGGAGGTGCGCCGGCTGTTCGAGCCCGTCGCCACCGGGCTGTCGGCCACGCGTATCAGCGCCGGCCAGCTCGCGGTGGTCGAGCGCCACCTCCAGGCGATGGTCGCCGCCCAGGACGACGTCGAGGCGCTCAACCACCACGACGACGCCTTCCACCGTGCCGTGTTCGAGGCGACGGGCAACAGATCGCTGTTCGCCCTGCTCGGCGGCATCTCGGGCCGGACACTCCGTGCCCGGGTGTGGCGCGGGCTGGTGGAGGACAACGTGGCCGGCCGCACCGTCGCCGAGCACACCGCCATCTACCAGGCACTGGCGGACGGCGACGCCTCCCTCGCCCACGCGGCGGCGCTCGTACACGTGAGCACCACGGAGACCTGGCTGAGGAGGAACCTCGCCAGATCGTTCACCGACGCCGAGGCGCGGGAGCGCACCGCTCGCACCGACGCCGATGGCGCGGTGGTCGCGCACTGAGAGGGGTGCGGCCGCCCGAGCCGTTCGTCAGGTGATCGTGCGGGCGGTTCGGTTTCGCCGCGGGCCGTCAGGCGGGTCAATGGGGCTGTTAGCGCTAACAGCGAAGCCTTGAATGACCGCCCCTTTCGTGCGCCGGGGGTGGCGGTGCGCGGAGCCCATACGACCCGGACGGTTCCCGTCAAGGCGCCGCGTCTCGCCCTCGCGGGCGCCGCGTCCGCGGGGGCCATGGACTCATCTGGTCCCGCGAGGGTCCGGTCGCACCGGGCCGGGGCGGAGCGGCGGTGAAACGTTCAACCGGGGCCCGACCCGCGGGCATGAAGTTTTCGGCGGGGTGCGGTGCTCCCATGTGTGACCGGCCCCCGAATCACGAGCACTCGGACCCCACTCGGCCCTCGGAAGGCCGAGGCCGGGCCTTGACGGGATTCAGATCCTTCGTATTTGCTCCGCCGTGTCATCGAATCCTTGGCGCTGCCGTCGAGTTAGTCCTTGCCGGGACGTTGTTCGCGCTAACAAACCTGGCTCCGCGTCGAGAGCCGGGGCTGTGCGGGGCTGTGATCGCCGCGAGGCCCGGGCGCATGGCTCTCCCCGCTCACCTGTAGGAGGAAACATTGCGAAAGGTGGGATCTCGCCCCCTCTCGGTCGCACTCGCCGCCGGGGTGCTCGCCGGCGGCCTGCTGGCCGTCCAGCCGGAGGCCGGCGCCCTGGAGAACGGCGTGGCGCGCACACCGCCCATGGGCTGGAACTCCTGGAACACGTTCGGCTGCAACATCAGCGAGTCGCTGATCAAGGGGATGGCCGACGCCATCGTCAACTCCGGGATGCGTGACCTGGGTTACCAGTACGTCGTGGTCGACGACTGCTGGATGAACTCCACCCGGGACTCGGCGGGGAACCTCCAGGCCAACGCGTCGCGGTTCCCGAGCGGGATGAAGGCGCTCGGGGACTACCTGCACGCCAGGGGGCTGAAGTTCGGCATCTACCAGGCTCCGCTGGACAGGACCTGCGCGCAGTACTTCGGGTCGTACCCGGGCGCGACCGGCGCTCAGGGACACGAGACCCAGGACGCCAGGCAGTTCGCCGCCTGGGGGGTGGACTACCTGAAGTACGACTGGTGCTCGCCGAGCGGCACCATCGACGACCAGGTGCGCACGTTCGCGAGGATGCGCGACGCGCTGGCGGCGGCCGGGCGGCCGATCCTGTACAGCATCAACTCCAACAGCATCCACGACAAGACCGGGCCGCGGCGCAACTGGGGCGACGTCGCCAACATCTGGCGGACCACCGAGGACATCACCAACGCGTGGAACACCGGTCAGACCAACGGGTACCCGATGGGCATCCAGAACATCGTCGACGTCACCGTCCCGCTCGCCTCGTACGCCAGGCCGGGGGCGTTCAACGACCCCGACATGATGGAGGTCGGCCGTGGCGGCATGACCGACACCGAGATGCGCAGCCACTTCGCCCTCTGGGCGATGATGGCCTCCCCCCTGATCGCCGGGAACGACCTGCGCAACATGAACGCCGCGACACAGACGATCCTGAAGAACCAGAACCTGATCGCGATCAACCAGGACACGCTCGGCCTGCAGGCCACCCAGATCAGCAACGACGGGTCGCGGCGCGTGCTGGCGAAGAGGCTCGGCAACGGCGACGTCGCGGTCGCCCTGTTCAACCAGAGCGGAAGCACCACGACCGTCAGCACCACCGCGTCCGCGATCGGTCTCTCCGGGGGCTCGTTCACCCTGCGCGACGCCTGGACGAACGCGAGCAGCAGCAGTACCGGCGCCATCTCGGCCAGCGTGCCGTCCCACGGCACGGTGGTGTACCGGGTCACCGCCGGCACGACCCCGACCCCCACCCCGACCGTGACGCCGACCGTGACGCCGACCGTGACACCGACACCGACCGTGACGCCGACCGTGACGCCGACGCCGACCCCCACGCCGAGCGGTCAGCCGGGCGGGTGCGCGGCGACGTACCGGCTGGTCAACAGCTGGGGCGGCGGCTTCCAGGCCGAGGTGACGGTCGCCAACACCGGGTCCCCGGCCATCAACGGCTGGACCGTGAGGATGACGCTGGCCGGCGGGCAGGCCATATCGAGCCTGTGGAACGGCGTGAACACCGGCACCAGCGGCACGATCTCCGTGGCGAACGCCCCCTACAACGGCGGCATCCCCGGCGGCGGCTCGACGACGTTCGGATTCACCGCCAACGGCGACGGCTCGGCCACCCCGACCGGCGTGTCCTGTACGAGCCGGTAAAACTCCCGTCGGTGACGGAGACATCACATGTCTCCGTCACCGACGCTCGTCTACGGGGACAGACATCGGATCACTGAGGGTAGTTCGCCACTATTTCCAGGGATTTTCGCGATTCTCACGCCGAGGTCTGGACACCGGCCGAGGTTTGGTCATAGAAAGACATCCCATGTCCTGTCGGTGATTGAGCGGGCCCGAGGCGATCCCCTGGAGATCCACCTGCCAGAGGCCTGGGCCCGTCTGAGTGCGATGCGGCCGGCGACGGCGACGCAGCCGTGTGCTTCAAGAGGAGAGACGATGGAACGCAGACGGTTCGCGCTCGTCGCGGCCTTGGCCATATCGGGGTGTCTGGTCGCGGCCTGCGGCGGGAACGGCGGGGGCGGGGGCGGAGGCGGGAGCACCGGGGCCGGGAGCGCGCCGGCGAAGCCGGTCATCGGCGTGGACTACCCGCGCTCGGACACCGACTTCTGGAACTCCTACATCAGCTATGTGCCGAAGAGCGCCGACGAGCTGGGGGCGGAGCTCAAGATCACCAACTCCCAGAACGACATCGCCAAGCTGACGGCCAACGTGCAGACCCTGATCGGGCAGGGTGTGCGCAGCGTGGTGATGGCGCCGCAGGACACCGCCGCCGTGGCTCCCACGCTTCAGCAGCTCGAGGGAAAGAAGATCCCCGCCGTGCTGGTGGACACGCGGCCGGACACCGGCAACGCCTTCATGGTCGTGCGCGCCGACAACCGGGCGTACGGGGAGAAGGCCTGCCGTTTCCTCGGCGAGAAGCTCCAGAGCACGGGCAAGGTGGTCATGCTGCAGGGCGACCTGGCGTCCATCAACGGCCGGGACCGCACCGAGGCGTTCAACGAGTGCATGAAGCAGAACTACCCCGGCATCAAGGTCTTCGGTGAGGCCACCAAGTGGGACGGGGCGATCGCCGCGCAGAAGCTGTCGACGGTCCTCACCGCGAACCCGGACGTCAAGGGCGTGTACATGCAGTCCAGCTTCGCCCTCGCCGGCACGCTCCAGCTGCTCAAGCAGCGCGGCCTCCTGGTCCCGCCGGGCGACCCCAAGCACGTCTTCGTGGTCTCCAACGACGGCATCCCGCAGGAGCTGAAGGAGATCGCCGCCGGGAACATCGACGCCACCGTCTCCCAGCCGGCCGACCTCTACGCGAAGTACGCGCTGATGTACGCCAAGGCGGCGGTCGACGGCAAGACCTTCCAGCCCGGCAAGACCGATCACGACAGCACGATCATCCAGGTCCGTCCGGGCCTGCTGGAGGACCAGCTGTCCGCGCCTCTCGTCACGGCCGACGGCGCCACGTACGGAGGGATCCCCAGCGTGAAGAACGACGACAAGTCGCTGTGGGGCAACAACCTGAGCTGAGAGGTCCTGTCATGGGCGAGTTCGCGGGAGGGCCCGCGAGCCCTTCACCCGCCCGAGGCGGCGAGCCGGTCCACACGGGCCGGCCCGCCCTGGCGGAGGCTGAGCGCATATCCAAGAGGTACGGCGAGACGGTGGCTCTGCACCGTGCGCACATCGCGATCGAACCGGGGGAGGCCCACGCCCTGGTGGGCCGCAACGGCGCGGGCAAGTCGACCCTGGTCTCCATCCTCACCGGCCTGCAGGGGCCGGACGAGGGCGAGGTCCGTTTCTCCGGGGTCCCCGCTCCACGGCTGTCCGATCGCGACGCGTGGCGCGCGCGGGTCGCCTGCGTGTACCAGAAGTCCACGATCATCCCTGAGCTGACCGTGGCGGAGAACCTGTTCCTGAACCGGCACGAACGCAACAGGCTGGGGCTGGTCGGCTGGAAGAACCTCTGGCGGAAGGCGGCCGGGCTGCTGGAGATGTGGTCGGTGGACGTCGACGTCCGGCGGCCGGCCGGCGAACTCGGGGTCGAGCAGCGGCAGTTCGTGGAGATCGCGCGGGCGCTGTCGTTCGGCGCGAGGTTCATCATCTTGGACGAGCCCACCGCCCAGCTCGACGGCGGGGCGATCTCCCGGCTCTTTGAGCGGATGCGGGCGATGCGGGAGCAGGGCGTCACCTTCCTGTTCATCAGCCATCACCTGCAGGAGATCTATGAGATCTGCGACACGGTCACGGTCTTCCGGGACGCCCGGCACATCCTCACCGCGCCGGTGGCGGAACTGCCGCAGGGGGACCTGGTGGCCGCGATGACCGGCGAGGCCGCGGGCCTTCGGCGGCACGTCGCCCGCCCACCGGTCCGGCCGGACGCCTCGGTCGTCCTGGACGCCGAGGGCCTGACCGACGGCGGCACCTACCACGAGGTGGACCTCCGGGTCCGCTCGGGTGAGATCGTCGGTCTGGCCGGTCTCGGGGGCAGCGGCAAGACGGAGCTCGCCGAGACCATCGTGGGCCTGCGGGCCCCGCGGGCGGGAACCGTGCGGGTGGCCGGCGGCAGTCCGCGTCCCGGGAGCGTACCGGCCTCGCTGGGCGCCGGCGTGGGGTTCGTGCCGCGGGACCGTCACCACCAGGGCCTGGTGCCGTTGATGTCGATCGCCGACAACGCCACGATGACCATTCCCGAACGGCTCGGCTCGGCGGGCTTCGTCAGCGGCAGGCGCCGGGACGAGCTGGCCCGCGAAATGATCGGCAATCTGGCGATCAAGACGCCCGGCCCCGAACTGCCCGTCTCGGGTCTGTCCGGCGGCAACCAGCAGAAGGTCGTCATGGCCCGCGCCCTGGCGAACGATCCCCGCCTGCTCGTGCTCATCACGCCGACCGCCGGCATCGACGTCCGATCGAAGGAATTCCTGCTGGGCAAGGTCGAGGAGATCGCCGGGAACGGGACCGGCGTCGTGATCGCCTCCGACGAACTCGACGATCTGCGGCTGTGCGACCGGGTGCTCGTGATGTTCCACGGCCGTGTCGTCGCGGAACTGGCCGCCGGATGGCACGACAACGAGATGGTGGCCGCCATGGAAGGAGTCGACCTCGATGCCTGAGACCACCGCCGCGCAGGCCGCGACGGGACGCCCGCCGGGCTCCCCGCCGCCGGAGGGCGGGCAGAGGCCTCGCGCCGGGCTCCGCCTGGCACGGCTGCGGGACCTCGCGCTGGTCCCCGCGGTCGTCGTGATCGCGGTCGTCGGGCAGATCGTCAACCCGATCTTCCTGCAGGGCGACAACGTGATCAACATCCTGCAGACGATGTCGGAGATCTCGCTGCTCGTGCTGGCGCAGACGCTCGTCCTGGTCGGCGGGAGGATGGACCTCTCGCTCGAGTCGACCTTCGGGCTGGCGCCCGGGGTGGCCGCCTGGATGACGGTCGCGGCGGGGGCCGGGCACGGGCTCGGGCTGCTTCCGGGGGCGTGGGCCATCCCGGTGACCCTCGCCGTCGGGGCGCTGGCGGGGGTGGTGAACGCGCTGTTCATCGTCCGTTTCGGGCTCAACGGCTTCATCGTCACCCTCGGCATGCTCATCGTGCTGCGCGGGCTCCTCACCGGCATCTCCGGGGGGCAGACCTTCTTCAACCTTCCGCCGTCCATGACCTACTTCGGCTCGACCATGTGGTTCGGCGTGCCCGCGTCGATCTGGATCTGCCTGCTGCTGTTCGCGCTGGGCATCGTGCTCCTGGGGTACACCCGGTTCGGCCGCTCGCTGTACGCCATCGGCGGGAACATCGACGCCGCCAAGGCGGCCGGCATCCACACCGGCCGGGTCCTGTGGATCACGCTCGTCTCCGCCAGCCTTCTGGCCGCGATCGGCGGCCTCCTGCTCTCGGGCCGGCTGGCCTCCGTCGCCGCGGGCCAGGGCAACGGAGCGATCTTCACGGTGTTCGCCGCCGCCGTCATCGGCGGCGTCAGCCTCAACGGCGGCAAGGGCACGGTGTTCGGCGCCTTCACCGGCATCCTGCTGCTCTACATGATCCAGAACGTCCTCACCCTCGCGGGCGTCCCGGCGCAGTGGATCGAGGCGCTCAACGGCGGGATCATCCTCACCGCCCTCGCCATCTCCCGCCTCACCGGCGGGAAGGTCCAGGAATGATCGGCCGCGGGGGCCGGCCGCTACGAAGGGAGCAGCGGCAGCAGCGCGTTGAGGCGGCCGGACGCGAACCCGGAGAGATCCAGCGAGCAGAACGTGAAGCCGGCGCCGCGGACCGCGGCGTCGACCCGCTCGCGCAGCTCACCGACGCGGGGGATCTCGGCTCGCGGCACCTCGATCCTGGCGACCGTGCCACCGGAGTGGGCGCGTACCCGGCACACCGGGAAGCCGAGATCGCGCAGCGCCGCCTCCGCGGCCTCGACCCTGCCGAGGACCTCGGGAGTGACCGGCTCTCCGTAGCTCACCCGCGAGGCCAGGCAGGGCGCGGCGGGCTTGTCCGCGGTGGACAGGCCAAGCTCCCGGCTGACCGTGCGGACGCCGGCCTTGGTCAGCCCGGCGTCCACCAGCGGCGCGATGGCCCCGCGCTCGGCGGCGGCGCGCTGCCCGGGCCGGTGGTCGCCGAGGTCGTCGAGGTTGGTGCCGAGGGCGACGCGCGCGCCCATCGCCGCCGCCAGCGGCGCCAGCGCGTCGAACAGCGCCGACTTGCAGTGGTAGCAGCGGTCGGCGCCGTTGGCGGCGTACTCGGGCCGGTCGGATTCGTCCGTGCACACTTCGAGGTGGGCCAGGCCGTGCCGTCGCGCGAACGCGCGGGCCGCCGTCCGTTCGGAGGCGGCCAGGCTGGGGGAGACCGCGGTCACGGCGAGCGCCCGCGCGCCGAGCACCCGGGAGGCGGCGAAGGCCAGCAGCGCGGAGTCGGCGCCGCCGGAGTAGGCGACGACGACGGCCTCCTCCCGGCGCAGCCGGGCCGTCAGGCGCTCCATGCCGTCGCCGGCCGGTCGCGCGGAGGCGGGGTGATCAGTCATCGACGGCACCGCCGAAGGCGTGCGCGCCGGTGAGGCTCTCCTCCACGCCGAGGACGTGCAGGGCGGCGTGGAGACGGGCCCGCTCGGGGTCTCGCTCCCGCAGGGCCCGGAGGATGGCCCGGTGCTCCCGCAGGGTGCGCCGGACCGCGCCGGGGTCGGTCACGCCGCGCCAGATCCTGGCCCGTACGGTGCGGCCGGACATGTTCTGGATGACGGCGGCGAGCACGGGGTTGCCGCAGTGCGAGATGATCAACGAGTGGAAGTCCTCGTCGAGGGCGATCAGTTTCCCGTGGTCGACCTCGCTCTCGGCGACGAGACTCTCGGCCTCGTCGAGCAGCTCGCCCAGGCGGTCGAGGTCGGCGCCGGGGATACGCGTGGCGGCCATCGTCGTCGCCTCCGACTCCAGGATCCTGCGCACCTGGAGGAACTGCCCGGCCCCGGCGGCCACGTGGAAGTCGGCGGCGAAGCCCATCCCGCCCAGCAGGACGTCGGGCGACAGGCTGGTGACGTAGGTGCCGTCGCCCTGGCGCGTCTGGAGGACCCGCATGGCGATCAGCGCCCGGACGGCCTCGCGCAGCGTGTTGCGGGCGACGCCGAGCTGCTCGGCGAGGTCTTTCTCGACGGGGAGCTTCTGTCCCGGGCGCAGCTCCCCATCGATGATCATCTGCTTGATCGTGTCGATCGCGCCTTCGATGACACCCATCTCAGCCTCCCCAACGGTGTCCATCAGGGTAGCGGTGGGCGGCCACGGATTCAGGGTGCATGCGGCCGCTGTAGCCGGGCGCCTCGGGCAACCGGTAGCGGCCGCGCTCGACGCGCACGGGGTCGGTGAAGTGCTCGTGCAGATGGTCGACGTATTCGAGGACGCGTCCTTCGAGGCTGCCACTCACGCAGACGTAGTCGACGATCGCCATGTGCTGGACGAGCTCGCACAGGCCCACGCCGCCGCCGTGCGGGCACACCGGCACCCCGAACTTGGCCGCCATCAGCAGGACCGGGACGATCTCGTTGACCGAGGCCAGGCGGCAGGAGTCGATCTGGCAGTAGTCGATCGCCCCCGCCTGCAGGAACTGCTTGAACATGACGCGGTTGTGGCAGTGCTCGCCGGTGGCCACTCCGACGGGCGCGACCGCCTTGCGGATGGCCGCGTGGCCGAGGATGTCGTCGGGGCTGGTCGGCTCCTCGATCCAGAGCGGCTCGTACGGTGCGAGCCGGTTCACCCACTCGATGGCGTGCGGCACGTCCCACACCTGGTTGGCGTCGATCATCAGCGTCCGGTCGCCCAGCTCCTCGCGGGCGATCGACAGCCGGCGGATGTCGTCCTCCACCTTCGCGCCGACCTTGAGCTTGACGTGGGTCCAGCCTTCGTCGACGGCCTCCCTGCACAGGCGGCGGAGCTTGTCGTCGTCGTAGCCGAGCCACCCGGGCGAGGTGGTGTAGGCGGGATACCCGTGTTCGGCGAGCTCGGCGATCCGCGCCTCGCGCGTGGGGGCGAGCGCGGCCAGCATCTCGACGGCCTCGGCAGGTGTGAGCACGTCGGACAGGTAGCGGAAGTCGCAGGCGGCGACCAGTTCCTCGGGCGGCATGTCCGCGACGAGGCGCCACAGCGGCTTGCCCGCCCGGCGCGCCGCCAGGTCCCAGGCGGCGTTCAGCACGGCCGCGGCGGACAGGTGCACCACGCCCTTCTCCGGCCCCAGCCAGCGCATCTGGCTGTCGGCCATGATGTCGCGGTACAGGTCACCGAGGCCGGCCGCCACCGCGTCCACGTCGCAGCCCGTCAGGCGTTTCGCGATCTGCGTGGCCGCGGCCACGCACAGGTCGGTTCCCCGGCCGATCGTGAACGTCAGGCCGTATCCCGCCAGGTCGCGGTCGTCGGTCTCCAGCACGACGTACGCCGCCGAGTAGTCGCCGTCCGGGTTCATCGCGTCCGAGCCGTCGAGGGTGAGGGAGGTCGGGAACCTGATGTCGATCACGTTCACGGAGGTGATCGTCGGCATGGGGCGACTCCAATTGACCCGATGAATACGCTTTCGACAGTAAGGTGCTGCATGGAAGAGGTCAAGCTAACCGGCAGATGTCATAGCAAAGGGCTTTACATTAACCCGATGAATCTGACAGTCTCGCCACAACACATGCTCTTGGGAACCAGCGGAGAAGGCAGACCGTGAAGCTGATGCGTGTGGGTCCACCGGGCCGGGAGCGGCCCTGTGTCATGGGTCCCGACGGCCGGGTGCTGGAACTGTCGTCACTGACGGCGGACATCGACGGCGCCTTCTTGGAAGGCGGAGGGATCGAGCGGGTGCGGTCCGCCCTGGCGGACGACCGGCTCCCCGAGGCCGGGCCGTACGAGCGGATCGGTGCGCCGGTGGCCAGACCGGGGAAGATCGTCTGTATCGGGCTGAACTACTCCGACCACGCGGAGGAGACCGGGGCCACGGTTCCTCCCGAGCCGGTGGTCTTCCTGAAGGCGCCGGACACGCTCGTCGGTCCGGACGACGAGGTCCTGGTGCCGCGCCGCAGCGTGAAGACCGACTACGAGGTCGAGCTGGCGGTGATCCTCGGCGGCAGGGCCCGTTACCTGTCCTCGCCGGAGCAGGCGGCGCGGGTGATCGCCGGGTACGCGATCGCCAACGACGTCTCGGAGCGCGAGTTCCAGCTCGAGCGCGGCGGCCAGTGGGACAAGGGCAAGTCGTGCGAGACGTTCAACCCGATGGGGCCCTGGCTGGTCACCGCGGACGAGGTCGGCGACCCCCAGGCTCTCGGCCTGCGGCTGTGGGTCAACGGCGAGCTCCGCCAGAACGGCAGCACCAAGAACCAGATCTTCGGCGTGCACCACGTGATCTGGTACCTCAGCCAGTTCATGGTGCTGGAGCCCGGCGACGTGGTGAACACCGGCACCCCGGCGGGAGTGGCGCTCGGCCGCGGCCCCCGGGCGTACCTGCGGGGAGGCGACGTGGTCGAACTGGAGATCGACGGCCTCGGCCGCCAGCGCCAGCGGATGGGCCAGGCATGAGCGAGCCGGCCGGCGCCGGCGGGGAGTTCGGCGGCCTGGTGGCCGTCGTCACCGGCGGCGCCTCGGGCATCGGCCAGGCGGTCGCCGGGGAACTGGCCGCGCGGGGCGCCCGGGTGGGGGTCCTGGACCTCAAGGACACCGAGTTCGTGTGCGACGTCACCGACGACGCCTCCGTACGGCGGGCGGTCACGGCCGTGGCGGAGCGGTTCGGCCGGATCGACGTGCTCGTCAACAACGCGGGCATCGGTGCGCAGGGTACGGTCGCCGACAACGAGGACGCCGAATGGCTCGGGGTGTTCGACGTCAACGTGGTCGGCATCGTCCGCGTGACCCGGGCGGCGCTGCCGTACCTGCGCCGGTCGCCGCACGCGGCGGTCGTCAACACCTGCTCGATCGCCGCCACCGCCGGGCTGCCGCAGCGGGCGCTGTACTCGGCGTCCAAGGGCGCGGTGCTCGCGCTGACCCGCGCGATGGCGGCCGACCACATCCGCGACGGCATCCGCGTCAACTGCGTCACCCCCGGCACGGTCGACACCCCCTGGGTGGGACGGCTGCTGGACGCGGCCCCCGACCCGGTCGCCGAGCGCGCGGCGCTGTGCGCCCGGCAACCGCACGGGCGGCTGGTGACGCCGCAGGAGGTCGCCCACGCCGTCGCCTACCTCGCCGGCCCCGCCGCCGGATCGACGGTCGGGATCGAGCTGCCCGTGGACGGCGGTATGGCGGGGCTGCGCCTGAGACCGGCGGCCTCATGACGGCCGGCTCCGAGCCGGCCGCGGCGCCGCGGGAGGAACCTGGCCGTGCGGATTGACCTGGCCTACGGCACGGACGGGCTCGCCGTGGACCTCCCGGACGACCGGACCACCGTGATCACGCCGGTCGACCGGCTCGCCGTGGCGGACGAGGCCGCCGAACTGCGGCGTGCCCTGCGCGACCCCGTCGCGGGGCCGCCGCTGCGCGAACGCGTGCGGCCGGGGCAGACGGTCGCCATATCCGCCTGCGACGGCACCAGGCCGCAGCCGAGGCACCTCATGATCCCGGCGATCCTCGCCGAGCTGGACGGCGTGATCGGCCTGGACGACATCGTGATCCTGATCGCCACGGGCACGCACCGCGGCAACACCGGCACCGAGCTGCGCGCGATGTTCGGAGACCAGGTCGTGGACGCCGTGCGGATCGTCAACCACGACGCGCGCGACGCCTCCTCGCTGCGCTGGGCGGGCCGGCACGGCAAGGACGTCCCGGTGTGGCTCAACCGGGAGTGGCTCGACGCGGACGTGCGGATCACGACCGGTTTCGTGGAGCCGCACTTCTTCGCCGGGTTCTCCGGCGGCCCCAAGCTCGTGGCGCCCGGGCTCGCGGCCCTGGAGACCGTGCTCACCCTGCACGACGCGGCCCGCATCGGCGACCCGCGGGCCACCTGGGGGGTCATCGAGGGCAACCCGGTCCACGACGACGTCCGGGCCATCGCCGCCGCGACCGGCGTCACCTTCGCCCTCGACGTCATGCTGAACCGCCGCCAGAGGATCGTGCGGGCGTTCGGCGGCGATCTGCTGCCGATGCACGCCGCGGCCACGGCCGCCGTCCGGGCGACGGCGATGCGGCCGGTCGCGAGGCCGTTCGACGTGGTGGTGACGACCAACGCGGGCTTCCCGCTCGACCAGAACCTCTACCAGTCGGTGAAGGGCATGAGCGCCGCCGCGCAGGTGGTCAGGCCCGGGGGGACCATCGTCTGCGCCGCCGAGTGCCGGGACGGCTTCCCCGACCACGGCTCCTACCGGGAGGTGCTCACCTCCGCGGCGTCTCCGGAGGCGCTGTTCGAGGAGATCTCCCGCCGCGCCGTAACCGTGCCCGACCAGTGGCAGGTGCAGATCCAGGCACGCATCCAGCGCGCCGCCCGCGTGATCATGTACACCTCCGGCCTCGGCGACGCCGACCTGGCCACCGCCCACCTGGAGCGGACCCACGACGTCGCCGCCACCGTCGAGGCCCTCGCCGGGCGGGTGTGCGTGTTGCCCGAGGGCCCCATGACCGTCCCCTACCTCGCGCAGGAGTAGCCGTGCTCCGCTGTCCCCCGATCCACCCCCCGCCGCCCGGCGCGCTCGCGGCGACCGGTGGCCTCCTGCCCGTCGCCGGCCACGTCGTTCCCGCATGAACGGATCGTCCGACCTCGGGTACGCGCGGGTCGATCTCGGCCGGGAGGCCCGCCAGGGGCTGCCGGAGATCGTCTACGGCCCGGGCAAACAGGTGACCGAGATCGCCGGAATCGTCACCACCCTGCTCGACGGGAACACCGGGCCCGTCCTGGTGACGCGCGTCGAGCCCGGCGCGGCCGCGGCGGTGCTCGCGTCCGTCCCCGCCGGCCGGTACGAGCCGGCCGCGCGGCTGCTGGTCTGGCGCGAGGCCCCTCCGGCCGGGCACACCGTGGCGGTGGTCACCGCGGGGACCGCGGACGGCCCGGTCGCCGCGGAGGCGGCCGCCGTCGCGTCCGCTCTCGGCCTGCGCGTGACGGTCGTGCGGGACGTGGGAGTGGCGGGGCTGCACCGGGTGCTGGCGGTCGCCGCGGACCTGCGCGCGGCCGGCAGCGTGATCGTGATCGCCGGTATGGAAGGGGCGCTGGCCAGCGTCGTCGGTGGCCTCGTCGAGACGCCGGTGATCGCGGTGCCCACCTCCACCGGCTACGGCGCGGCGCTGGAGGGGGTGACGGCCCTGCTGGCGATGCTCACCTCCTGCGCGGCCGGGATCACCGTCGTGAACATCGACTCCGGGTTCGGCGCCGCGCTCGCGGCCTACCGCCTCACCAGGAGGCCGAGGTGATCCTCCATCTGAATCCGTTCAGCGGCCTGGCCGGGGACATGCTGCTCGGGGCGCTGCTGGACGCGGGGGCCTCCCTCGACGCCGTCCGGCGCGCCGTCGCCCTCACCGGCCTGACCGGATGGACGGTGGACGCCGAGGAGGTCCGCACCGGCCCGCTGATCGCCGTCCGTGTCCGGGTCGAGGTCGAGGACGACGCCACGGAGCGCTCCGCGTCGGAGCTGCAGATGATGGCGGCCCGGACCGGCCTGCCGATCGCCGAGGCCGCGCTCACCGCGATCGCCGAGGCGGAGGGCGCCCTGCACGGCGTCCCGGCCGCCGACGTGCACCTGCACGAGCTCGGCGGGCACGACACGCTGATCGACATCGTCGGCTGCGCGGCTGCGCTTCTCGACCTCGGTGTGACGCGCGTCCACTGCGCGCCGCTGCCGCTCGGCCGCGGCACCGTGCGCACCCGTCACGGTGTGCTGCCCGTGCCCGCTCCCGCCACGCTCGCCCTGCTCGGGGGGGCGATCGTCCGGGACGGGGGGGAGGGGGAGGCGGTGACCCCGACCGGGGCCGCGCTGCTCCGCGCCGCCGGGACGGTCTACGGCGCGGTGCCCGAGATGACGCTGCGGGCCACCGGGTACGGCGCCGGCACCCGGGAGATACCGGACCGCCCGAACGTGGTCGTGGCGATGCTCGGGGAGCCCACGGCCGAGACCGTCCGTCAGGTGGTTCTCTCCACCAACCTGGACGACGTGACCGGCGAGGTCCTCGGGTACGTCATCGAGCGGGTCCTGGCCGCGGGCGCGGCCGACGCGTGGGTCACGCCCGCGGTCATGAAGAAGGGCCGCCCCGCCCATGTCCTGAACGTGCTCACCTCTCTGGAGCTGGCCGGCCGCCTGCAGAAGCTGATCCTCGCCGAGACGGGCAGCCTGGGGCTGCGGCGCGGCATGGTCGAGAAGGTCGCGCTACCCCGTCGCTTCGAGACCGTGCGACTGTACGGGCAGGAGGTGCGGATGAAGCATGGGCCGGGGGGCGTCAAGCCCGAGCACGACGACCTGGTAAGGCTGGCCGCGGTCACCGGCAGACCGCTGAGGGAACTCGCACGAGAGGCTCTGGACGCACTGTGACTCGAATCGACGCGCACCATCACATGTGGGATCTGTCCCGGCGGTCACAGTCCTGGCTGGAGTCCCCGGCGATGGCACCCATCCATCGTGACTTCACCCTCTCCGACCACGCCGCCGAGGCGGCGAAGGCGGAGATCGGCGGCTCCGTCCTGGTGCAGGTCCTGGCCGACGCGGAGGAGACGCGTGAGTTCCTCGCGCTGGCGGCGCGGTCGGAGACGGTCGCCGCGGTGGTGGGCTGGGCCGATCTGACCCGGCCCGGCCTCGGCGACGAACTCGCCGCGCTGGCCGGGTCGCCCGGTGGGGATCTGCTGCGCGGGATCCGTCACCTGGTCCAGGGAGAAGCCGACCCGCGCTGGCTGGCGCGGGACGACGTGCGCGGGGGGCTGCGGCGGGTGGCGGCGGCCGGGCTGGCCTACGACCTGCTCGTCCTGCCGCACCAGCTGCCCGCCGCGATCGAGACCGTACGCGCGCTGCCCGAGCTGAGCTTCGTCCTCGACCACCTGGCCAAGCCGCCGATCGCGTCCGGAGACCTTGAACCGTGGGCCGGCCTGATCCGCGAGCTCGCCGCGGAGCCCAACGTGACGGCCAAGCTCTCCGGCCTCATCACGGAAGCGGCGTCCGACTGGGACGCGGACGCCCTGTGGCCGTACGTCGACGTCGCACTCGACGCGTTCGGCCCCGGGCGCCTGATGTTCGGCTCCGACTGGCCGGTATGCCTCCTCGCCGGCTCCCTTCCCCTGTGGGCGGAGACGGTGACGGAGTTGCTGACGCGGGCCGGGCTGCCGGCCGCCGAGCGTGAGGCGGTGTTCCGGGGGACGGCGGCACGCGTCTATCGCCTGAGCGGATGAGCGCCCGGCGGGCCGTGACCCGTCCGCCCGTGCCGGACGAGTGGCGCCCCGCGAGGAGCCGAAGTCGGCGGCTTCGGCACCGTGCGGGCTCGCCCGGACAGGCGGACGGGAGCATGCGGGATCAAAGGACGGTGTGCGTCAGGCGCGGCACGGGTCTCGGCACGCGCGCGATCGGACCGGCGCCGTGCGGCCGTCTCGCGGGAGGAGGTTCCGAAGCGCTGACGTGGACATGGGATGTCTTTCTACGGCTTTGATCCTTTGGTTGTCCAGACCCTATGTGACGCCTCCGTGTAAGTCGAGGTGCGGGGTCCGCCTTGAGGCTTGACCCCAGGAGTTCTCCATGGTGTGATGCGGCGACATCCCATGTCTGTACTGAAATTTTCAGGTGAGACGCTTCATGCCCTCCTCTTTTCTCCGGTGGAGGAAGCCCCCGGCGTCCGCCGTCCGCACCGAAACTCCTGGTGCGGGCCATATCCCGCGTCATCGAGTCATAGATCCGATGTATTTCTTGATCGATGACCTCTTTAGACCCTTGACACTACGAAACACCCGCTTAACATCGGGTGTCTGAGGCAGAGAGCGGCATAATCACCGCTCAACCCTCATCTGGCAACAGCGCGACGGCGCGCGCCTTGCCTGACTGAAATCTTCATGTCAGGAGGGAACAGTCCCCATGTCCCGACGCCCGTGGCTCCGTGCTCTGGCCATGCCCCTCGCCGAGCTGGAGCCCCGTCCGCACCCCCCCTTCGGGATGGAGAAGGTAGATGTCCGACTTTTCGCGTAGGCAGCTGTTCAGGTTCGGTGCGGCGGGCGCCGGGGCGGCGTTGTTGCCGTTGCAGTGGACGGCGGTGGCGCGGGCCGCGTCGGTGGCGCCGTCGCAGGTGCTGGCGGCCAATGATCTGGCGTTGTGGTACGACGAGAGCGCGGGTACCGATTGGCTGCGTGCGCTTCCGATCGGTAACGGGCGTCTGGGTGCGATGGTGTACGGCAACGTCGATGTGGAGCGGTTGCAGCTCAACGAGGACACCGTCTGGGCCGGTGGGCCCTATGACCAGAGCAACACCCGGGGCGCGGGGGCGCTGGCGCAGATCCGGCAGCTGGTCTTCCAGAACCAGTGGAGTCAGGCGCAGACCCTGGTCGACCAGAACATGCTGGGCAGCCCCGCGGGCCAGCTCGCCTACCAGACCGTCGGCAACCTGCGGCTCACCTTCGGCGCCGGCGGGAGCGGGGTCTCGGAGTACAACCGCATCCTGGACCTGACCACGGCCACCACGGTGACGACGTACCTGCAGAACGGAATCCGGTACCGGCGCGAGACGTTCGCCAGCGCCCCCGACCAGGTCATCGCCATCCGGCTGACCGCCGACCGGGCCGGTTCCATCTCCTTCACCGCCACGTTCGACAGCCCGCAGCGCACCACCCGCACCAGCCCCGACACCACGACCGCGGGCCTGGACGGCATCTCGGGCGACATGGAGGGCAAATCCGGCTCGGTCCGGTTCCTCGCGCTGGCCCGGGCCATCACCGACGGCGGCAACGTCACCAGTTCCGGCGGCACGCTCCAGGTACGCGCCGCCAACAGCGTGACCGTGCTCATCTCCATCGGCTCCAGCTACGTCAACTACCAGAACGTCGGCGGCGACTACGGGGGCATCGCCCGCAACAACCTGAGCGCCGCCGCCGGCAGGTCCTACGACGACCTGCGGTCCCGGCACGTGGCCGACTACCAGCGGCTGTTCGGCCGCACCACCTTGGACCTGGGCCGTACCGCCGCGGCCGACCAGCCGACCGACGTGCGCATCGCCCAGCACAACAGCACCAACGACCCGCAGTTCTCGGTGCTGTTGTTCCAGTTCGGCCGGTACCTGCTGATCTCGTCGTCCCGGCCGGGCACCCAGCCGGCCAACCTGCAGGGCATCTGGAACGACTCGCTGGCCCCGTCGTGGGATTCGAAGTACACCATCAACGCCAACCTGCCGATGAACTACTGGCCGGCCGACACCACCAACCTCGCCGAGTGCTACGACCCGGTGTTCAAGATGATCAGCGACCTGTCGGTCACCGGTGCCCGCACCGCCAGGGTGCAGTACAACGCGGGGGGCTGGGTCACCCACCACAACACCGACGCCTGGCGTGCCTCGTCGGTCGTCGACGGGGCGCTGTGGGGCATGTGGCAGACCGGCGGCGCGTGGCTGGCCACCCTGATCTGGGACCACTACCAGTTCACCGGCGACACCGCGTTCCTCCAGCAGTACTACCCCGCGCTCAAGGGCGCCGCGCAGTTCTTCCTCGACACCCTGGTGAGCGAGCCCAGCCTGGGTTACCTGGTCACCAACCCCTCCAACTCCCCGGAGCTGCCGCACCACTCGGGGGTCAGCGTGTGCGCCGGGCCCACGATGGACAACCAGATCCTGCGCGACCTGTTCAACGCCTGCGCGCAGGCCAGCCAGGTACTCGGCACCGACACCGACTTCCGGTCGCGGGTGCTCGCGGCCCGGGACCGGCTGGCGCCGATGAAGGTCGGCTCACGCGGCAACATCCAGGAATGGCTCTACGACTGGGTGGAGACCGAGCCCAACCACCGGCACATCTCCCATCTGTACGGCCTGCACCCCAGCAACCAGATCACCCGGCGCGGCACCCCCGCCCTGCACACCGCCGCGCGGCGCACCCTGGAACTGCGCGGCGACGACGGCACCGGCTGGTCCCTCGCCTGGAAGATCAACTACTGGGCGCGCATGGAGGAGGGCGCCCGCGCGCACACCCTGATCCGCCTGCTGGTGACCACGGCCCGCCTCGCCCCCAACATGTTCGACCTGCACCCGCCGTTCCAGATCGACGGCAACTTCGGCGCCACCTCCGGCATCGCCGAGATGCTGCTGCAAAGCCACAACGGCGAACTCCACGTCCTCCCCGCCCTCCCCTCGGCCTGGCCCAGCGGCAAGGTTCAAGGTCTGCGGGGCCGCGGCGGCTACACCGTCGACACCACCTGGAGCTCCGCCGGAACCGACCAGATCCTCCTCAAGTTCGACCGCGCCGGGAGCGTCAACGTGCGCAGCCGCATGTTCACCGGCACCTACGAGGTCGTCGACACCACCACCGGGGAGGCCGTCGGCGTCACCAAACCCGAGACCGACGTCATCAGGCTCACCGGCCAAGCCGGCCGCACCTACCGCCTGACCGCCCTGCAACGCAGCAACGCCGTGGCCACCGTCTACGCCGACGCCAACTACTCCGGCGCCAGCGCCGCCCTGGCACCCGGCGACTACACCGCCGCGCAACTCCAGTCCCTCGGCATCGGCCTGCGGGCCATCTCCTCCCTGCGCGTCACCAGCGGATACCAGGTGACCGGCTTCGCCAACGACAACTTCACCGGCACCAGCTGGACCTTCACCGCCGACAACGCCAACCTCGGCAACACCGGCAACAACGACGCCATCGCCTCGCTGAGGGTGACCACCGCGGGCACGCCGGCGGGCTACGTGCGGATCGCCAACGGCACCACCGGCCTGGTGCTGGACAGCGGCGGCAACGTCGCCTCCGGGTCCAACGTCAAGCAGTGGAACTACGACGGCAGCACCAACCTGCAGTGGCAGCTCGTCGACCTCGGCGGCGGCTGGTACCGCATCGTCAACCGCACCAACGGCATGGTCATCGACAGCTTCGGCAACACCGCCAACGGCGCCCCCGCCAGGCAGGCCGCCTGGAGCGGCGGCAACAACCAGCAATGGCGCCTCAACAGCACGGGCAGCAACCGCTACCAGATCATCAACCGCGGCACCGGCACGAGCCTGGACGGCATGGGAAGCGCCACCGCCGGCTCCACCGTGGCCCTGTGGACCCCGAACTCCAGCACCAACAACCAATGGACCATCACGGGCGTGTGACGGCCTCCGGGCCGCCTCACGTGTGACCGGACATCTCCTTCGCCGCGACCGGCCACCGGTCGCGGCGAAGCCGTGTGCGCCCGGCCGGGGTCACACCGCGGCGATGGTCCACTGGAGGTTGGTGCTGGAGTCGGGAGCCCAGAGCTTGACGTTGGAGCCCGCCGTGGTGTTGCCTCCGCTGTCCAGTGCGGTGCCGGTGCCGCGGTTGACGATCTGGTTGCGGCCGTTGCCGAGGTTGTTGAGGCGCCATTGCTGGTTGTTGCCGCCGTTCCAGGCGGCCTGCATGCACAGGGCGCCGTTGGCGGTGTTTCCCCAGCTGTCGGCGACCATGCCGTTGGTGCGGTTGACGATGCGGTACCAGCCGCTGCCGAGGTCGGCGAGCTGCCACTGCAGGTTGGTGCTGCCGTCGTAGTTCCACTGCTTGAGCGCCGACCCGGAGGCGACGTTGCCGCCGCTGTCCAGCACCAGGCCGGTGGCGACGTTGGTGATCCTGACCCATCCGGTGGGGGTGGGGCCCGAGCCGAGAGGTGGGATGGTGCCGGAGAAGGTCAGCTTCACCACGTACGCCGGGGCGCTGAAGGGAGGGTTGGAGGACGGCATGGTGATGTGCAGGCCGGAGCCGTCCTGGGTGCGGGACGGGAGGTTGGTGTACTGGCCGGCCGTGGAGCCCAGCAGCTGCGCCGAGGCCAGCGTGCTCAGGTTGATCCGGTTGGAGCCCAGGCCGGTGATGTGGAAGGTGCCGCCGGGCCAGCCCATCACGGTGGCGTACAGCACCCGGTTGTCCTTGCTGCGGGTGAAGCGGATGTCCTGGTTGGTGCCCGGCCGCGGCGTGACGAAGGAACCGCCGCCCATCTGCGTCGGGCCCTCGCCGAAGGTCGTCCAGGCGCGGGTGGAGTAGATGGACTCGCCGAAGCGGCGCAGGTAGTCGCCGATGCCGAGCAGGATCGACCGTTGCCCCGAGGGGATGGTGCCGTCGGCCATGGGGGCGATGTTGAGCAGCATGTTGCCGTTCTTGCTGACCCTGTCGATGAGTGAGTGCAGCATGGCGTTGAGCGAGTAGTAGCCGATGCCGTTGGTGTAGCACCAGCTGGAGCTGGAGATGCTGTCGTCGGTCAGCCAGTAGGGGGTCTGGATGCCGGCCGGGCCGCCACGCTCGTAGTCGACGACCTCGCCCCTGGTGTTGAAGCCGTCCTTGTAGGTGGCGACGACGTCCTTGTTCCCGGCGACGGCCCGGTTGAAGTAGTACGAGAGGAAGTTCAGCCGGGTGCTCTCGGGGATGCGGCTGAGGTCGAAGTCCTGCCAGATGATGTCGGGCTGGTAGCCGTCGATCACTTCTTTGAGCTTGTCGTACCAGAGCTGGTACTCGGTGGCCGCGTCGAGCTGGCCGTACAGCTTGCGCAGGCTGGTGGTGGACTGGGCCGGCGCCCACTGGTAGAAGCCGGTGAAGTTGAACGCGTGATGCAGGGCCGTCAGCAGTTTGAGGCCCTTGGCGCGGATGGCGTCGGCGTGCAGCCGCAGCAGGTCCAGCCGGGGACCGGTGGCGACCGAGTTCCACTCGTTCACCTGGCTGTTCCACATCGAGTAGCCGTCGTGGTGCTCGGCCACCGGCCCGGCGAACCTTGCCCCGGCGTCGACGAACAGCTGTGCCCACTCCCCGGGGTCGAAGTTGCCGCCGGCGGACTTCAGCCGGGGGGCGAACTGCACGAAGTTACCGGCCCGGTCCCGGGCGCCGTTGATGAAGTTGTGGTACGGCCAGGCCGCCGGCTCGCCGTAGACGCTGCGGTGGTGGTTGTTCTCGCCGGAGCCGTTGTTGTACATGTTGCGCGGGTACCACTCGCTGGCGAAGGCGGGGACGCTGAAGACGCCCCAGTGGTAGTAGATGCCGAACTTCGCGTCCTGGAACCACTCGTGCGCCGGTGGGTGCTGGTCCACCGACGCCCAGGTCGCGCTGTAACTCTGCGGCCCGTCGGTGGCCCACGCGGTACGGACCCCTAGAAGGGCGGCGGCGGCGACACCCCCCGTCCCGGCGAGCAGTGCACGGCGACCGAACCGATATGAGGGCGAGGACATGGGGCGTGCCTTTCGGGGACGAGCGGCGCTCTCTTTCCGGCTCACACGAGGAGAGCTCCACTGTTGAGACATCGGATGTCTTTGTAAATCAGCCCGCACGGCAAGTCCAGACGCCTGCGACAAGCCCGCGAATGTGCCGACTTCCGGAGCGTGGCGACATGGGATGTCTCTGAAAATTTCAGTACACCGGTTCCCTGAGAGGCCGGGGCGTCCGGCGCGCGGAAGAGGCGTGGACACCGGAGAGTTCGAGGACGGGGCACGAAGACCTCGCGTATGCGGAGATGGCCACGGGACGCCTTCTCGGGGCGAGGGGAGCCTCTCTGGGGCTCATCTGAAGCCTCGTTGGGTGGACATTGGATGTCTTTGCCACGTCAGCCCGGGGCCGTACCTCCAGGGCTTCCGGCGAAGCAGGTTAACCGTGCCACGCATTGATCATATCGACATGGGATGTCTGTACGTGGTTCGCGGCGCCGTTCGGTGAAGGCCGCTCTGCGGCACGGGGTGGCGGTCGTCGCACCTGGCCCGTGAGCGTGCCGCGCTGAAACTTTCATGGCTACGACGTGTCCCAGGCGCCGGTACCGCGACGTGTCCGAGGGCCGGATAGGCGGCGGGGCCTGGGGGGTGTTCGCCGAGTGGGGGGCCGAAACTTTCTGGATAGGCTTGACACCTTTCGCCAGGCTTTTCACACTTGGTCCCCGGGACGGTCCTCCTGTCAGGTCGGTGGTGCGCGGGAGAGATCGCCATGTAACGCCCTGGTGGTGCGTGTTCCCTGCCGCCACCCCGGAGGCTCGGCCGGAGTCAACGACGAGACGAACGCCGCCATCAAGCCGGCTATGCCAATAGGAGTTACCGTCACATGCCTCCGCAGTACGCTCCCCCCAGCCGATCCGCGAGCATCCGGGACGTCGCCCGAGCCGCCGGTGCCTCTCCGGCGACCGTCTCCCGTGTCATCGACGACGAGACCCGGGTCGGCGAGGAGGCCCGGGCCAAGGTGTCGCGGGTCACAGCCGGGCTGGGCTTTCGCCCCGACCCGCTGGCCCAGGCGCCGGCCGGTGGCCGGGTGCCGTGGGTCACCGTGCTGACATCGGACATCGCCCCCTACGGCGCGGCCGCCACCCTGCGCGGGATGGAGGCGGAGGCGAGGGCGGCCGGGTTCTCGGTGGTCACGAGCGTGCTGCCGCACGGCTGCGACCAGATGGACCTGGCCATGCGGGTGAACCGGCCCGGAGAGGCCGTCATGGTGATCGCCTTTGACGACGTGGGCGTGCGCGCGCTGCGTGCGCTCCCCAGGGACGTCGCGGTGGCGGCCGTCGTCGAATGCCGTCCGGACGACGAGGATCCCGCCGCGTGGCAGGTTTGTCTCGACGGCCGGACCGCGGCCGCGCACGCGACCCGCCATCTGCTGAGCCTGGGGCACCGGACCGTTCACCACGTGGCCACACCTTCGCCGGGCGGGCGGCAGCGGATCCAGGGATGGCAGGACGCGCTGTCCGCCGCCGGACGGCCCGTGCCCGATTTCGCGTGGGCCGGATCGAGTCTCCGCTCCGGTCATCTCGCCGGACGCTCGCTGATGGAGGACCGTTCCGTGACCGCCGTCCTGTGCGGCGACGACGCCCTCGCGCTCGGCGTCATGCTGGCCGCGCGTGAGTCGGGGCGGAACATCCCCGGCGACCTCAGCGTGGTCGGCTTCGGCGACTCGCCGTCCTCCGCCTACCTCGTCCCCTCCCTCACCACGGTCCGTTTCGATTTCGAAGGGCTCGGCCGTGCCTGCTTCGGCCTGCTGCATCGCGACATGGGGCTGCGGACCTCCGCGGATGTCCACGCCTGGAGCGAGCCGGAGCTCGTCGTCCGGGAGAGCAGCGGCCCCGCGCCGGCTTGACCGCACCACCTCGCGCCGGATGCCGTCCGCCGGATGACCACCATCCGGCGCCCGACTCCCGCGGTTCATCCGGAACCTATTTCAAAGGCCGGAATATCCGGCGGGAAATGAGTCGTATCTAAACGATGGTCTGAGGGCTGTGGCCGGGTGAAAGTTTCAGGTTTGGCGTGCCGTCGCCGTTTCCGCCCACAGGGCTCTGGGGTCCAGCTCAGAAAGGGCGTCGCGGTTTGTGCCCCGGATCCGGGGAGACCGGGGCACTTGACCCTCTGCCGGGCATGGGATTGGCTCCGCGCGTAGCGGCGACGGTGGCCGCCTTGGCGTGACCCGCGGGGAATGTGTGCGGCGCGCCTCCCACAATCGAAGACATTCCTTTTTCGCCGAAGCTCTTATGTGAGCGCTAACAAAGGTCCGTTGAAGGGGCCCGCCAGGTGAACCCTCCTCCGGCCGCCATCTGGGAAAGGTGATCATGAGATTCGTGTCACCGGTATCGGTCAGCCCCGGGTTCAGGCGGGGGGTGGCCTGGGTCGCGGGCCTGATCTGCCTGATGGCTCTGCTGCCGGCCATGCCGGCCAGGGCGGACAATCCGCTGGTTCAGACGATCTACACGGCTGATCCCGCGCCGCTGGTGTACAACGGGCGGGTCTATCTCTACACCGGGCATGACGAGGACGGCTCGACGTACTTCACGATGCGGGACTGGCGGGTGTGGTCGTCGGCGGACATGGTGAACTGGACCGATCACGGTTCGCCGTTGAGCCTTTCCACGTTCAGCTGGGCGAGCGCGGACGCGTGGGCGGGTCAGACGGTGTACCGCAACGGCAAGTTCTACTGGTACGTGCCGGTGAAGGACCGCGCCAGCGGGCAGATGGCGATCGGGGTGGCGGTCTCCAGCAGCCCGACCGGGCCGTTCACCGATGCCATCGGCCGGCCGCTGGTCCGCAACGGTGAGATCGATCCGACGGTGTTCGTCGACGACAACGGGCAGGCTTACCTGTACTGGGGCAACCCCAACCTGTGGTACGTCCGCCTCAACACCGACATGATCTCCTATTCCGGCAGCCCGACGCAGATCGCGCTGACCACCGCGGGGTTCGGTACCCGGACCGGGAACGCCAGCCGGCCGACGTTGTACGAGGAAGGGCCGTGGGTGTTCAAACGCAACGGCCTGTACTACAACGTGTTCGCGGCCAAGTGCTGCTCGGAGTTCATCGGTTACTCCACCGCCACCGGGCCGACGGGACCGTGGACCTATCGCGGGACGGTCATGTCCACCCAGGGCAGTAGTTTCACCAACCATCCCGGCGTCGTCGACTTCCAGGGCGGGTCGTATTTCTTCTATCACAACGGTGCGCTGCCGGGCGGTGGTGGATACACCCGTTCGGCCGCGGTGGAGAAGTTCAGCTACAACACCGACGGCACGATCCCGGCGATCAACATGACCACCACCGGGCCGCCGCAGGTCGGCACGCTGAATCCCTATGTGCGGCAGGAGGCCGAGACCGCCGCCTGGTCGCAGGGGGTGGAGACCGAGACCGCCGGTGAGGGCGGCCGCAACGTCGGCTACATCGACAACGGCGACTACGTCAAGGTCAAGGGCGTCGCGTTCGGCTCCGGCGCGACGGGCTTCACCGCGCGGGTGGCGTCGGCGGCCAGTGGCGGCCGGATCGAACTGCGGCTGGACGGCACCGGCGGCACACTGGTGGGGACGTGCACCGTCGCCGGCACCGGCGGCTGGCAGACCTGGACCACCGTCACCTGCCCGGTGACCGGCGCCACCGGCACCCACGACCTGTTCCTGAGGTTCACCGGCGGCAGCGGCACCCTGTTCAACTTCAACTGGTGGCAGTTCAACGGCGGCGGAACACCCGACCCGACCCCGACGCCAACTCCGACGCCAACTCCGACCCCGACGCCCACCCCGACGCCGACACCAACGCCGACGCCGACGCCGACACCGACGCCGACGCCGACGCCGACGCCGACGCCGACACCAACTCCGACGCCGACCCCGACGGGGAGTGGTGCCTGCAGCGCGACCTACCGCACCGTCAGCACCTGGTCCGGCGGTTTCCAGGGCGAGGTCACGGTGACGGCCGGCGCTTCGGCCATCAACGGCTGGACCGTCAGATGGAGTCTGGCCAACGGCCAGACGATCAGCCAGGTCTGGAACGGCACGCTGACCACCAGCGGTACGACCGCGTCCGTGAGCAACGTCTCCTACAACGGCTCCCTCGCGCCGCGGGCCTCCACGACATGGGGCTTCCTCGCCGGTGGTGCGGCTTCCACACCGTCCCTGACCTGCACCGGTTCGTGATGGTGACGGCACCTTGACCGGTGCCCGTCGCCGGACGGCCCGTCACCGGCCTCAGCGGCGATGTCCGCGAGGCCGGTGACCGGCGTTCATGTCGGTCGTACCGTTCGAGTTGGGAACTCAGGTGCGGGTCCAGCGTTGGTTGGCGCCGCCGTTGCAGGACCATATGGCGAGTTTGGTGCCGTTGGCGGTGGCGTTGTTCGGCACGTCCAGGCACTTGTTCGCGCCGACGGCGGTGATGGAGCCGTCGGAGTTGAACCGCCACTTCTGGTTGTTCTGACCGTTGCAGTCCCAGATGATCACCGCGGCGCCGTTGGCGGTGCCCGCCCCGTTCACGTCCAGGCACTTGCCGCCGTAGACCCGCAGCTCACCGGAGCTGGTCGGTGTCCACTGCTGGTTGGTCTGGCCGTTGCAGTCCCAGATCTGCGCCTGCGCGCCGTTGGTCTGCGTGCCGCCGGTGACGTCCAGGCACTTGCCCGAGCCCGCGCCCCGGATCGCACCCGTGGCGGGGGGCGTGGGCGTCGGCGTCGGGGAGGGAGAGACCGTGCCGGCGGTGACGGTGAGGAGCACCGCTTCCCTGGCGGGCACGGTGGTGGTGTAGCTGCCGCTGTACGTGCCGGCGTCGGTGCCGGTCCACAGGTTCCGCACCGTCCCCGAGCCGCTCAGGCCGAGGTCCGTCCACCGGGCGGTGATGGAGGCGGCGGAGGTGGTCCGGTTGAGCAGGAGCACCGCCCGGCGGTTGGTCCCCGACAGGACCTTGCTGTACACCTGGCGTCCGGTCGAGTCCTCGGCGACCTTCACGCCCTGGCGCCCGAGCTCGTCCTGGTCGACGGCCAGGACCTCGCGGTTGGTCAGGATCGCCCTGGTCTCCGCGCTCATCTCGGTGAGCTTGTTGCCCGCCAGCAACGGTGCCCCCGAGATCGCCCACAGGCCCATGTGCGTGCGGTTCTGCGCGGGGGAGAAGCTCGGCATCCCGACGATGAGCATGTCCGGGTCGTTGTAATGACCGGGGCTCTGGGCGTTCGGATGCTGGGCGGAGTCGAAGTTGGCCAGCACCCGGTCCATGGACGCGCTCTGGCCCCAGTAGATGATGTCACCGCTGGTACGCCACATCGCCGACATGCCCGGTGCCCAGTCCCACGGGCTCGCGACTCCCCAGTTGCACACCGACAGCACCATCGGCCGCCCGGTCTGCGCGGTGGCCCGCCCGATCGCGTCGCTGATCGCCTGGTAGGTCCTGCGCGAGTCCAGGCCCTCGGCCGACCCCCCGCACCAGTCCACCTTGACGAAATCAAAACCCCACCGGGAGAACTGCAGGAAATCCTGGTCGTAATGACCCTCGCTCCCCGAACCCGGGGCCGCGGGACGCCCCGTCGGGTAGTAATACCCGCATCCGTCACGGCCCGCGTCGGTGTAGATGCCCGCCTTCAACCCCTTGCTGTGGATGTAGTCGGCGATCGCCTGCATCCCGCCCGGCCACTCCGCCGTGTCGACGGTGATGTTGCCCGCGGCGTCCCGCGTCCCCTGCCACCAGCCCTCATCGATGTTGACGTACTCGTATCCGGCGTCCTTCATGCCAGAGGACACCAGCGCGTCCACCTGCGCCTTGATCACGTTGTAGTTGATCTGCGCGGCGAAGGTGTTCCAGGACGCCCAGCCCATGGGTGGCTTCGTCACCGCGGCGGCCACGGCGGCCGGGATGGCCACTCTCCCTCCGGTGGCCGCCGCGCCGTCCGCGAGGGCCCATGCCGCCGCCACCGTCAGGATCACCAGTTGCACGGTGAGTGCCAGTCGTCGCCCGTGCCGTCGCCGGACTCCGCCGGCGGGTGAGGGATCCGTGCCCATGCCTGAGCCTCCACTGCTGTGTCGATTGGGGGGACCGCGAGGAAGTGCTCCGCGGGACGGCGCGCACCGGTCGAGGCCGTGCACGGCGAAATGTGCGACCGGCTTCACCGAAGGTTCCTGCCCGCTCACCACCGAATCCGGCAGGAGGCCGCTTGGGGACTCAGTGTGGAAATCAGTACGAAACATGTCAAGGCCGCGCCACCGGAGCTCTGGCCGGGACGGCGAGGCGTGCGGGCGTGAGTGACAGGGGTGACGAGGCTGGTCGCACGGATTCGAGAGGCAGGCCGGGTGCCAGGGAGATCCGTCGTTCTCGCTGAACGTTTCATCACCGGGCCGATCGGCGACGGTGCGATTGTGTACTCATCCGAGCAGATGGGAGACCCCTTACGGCGGGGAGGCCGGCGGGGGAGGGGGTGGGCGAAACCTTGACATCCCACGGCCGTGTCGTATTTGCTCCGCGCACCACCACCTCCCCTGCGACGAGAGGAGCAGCCATCCAAGGAACTGATTGTTAGCGCTAACAATAAATTAGTGATCTGCTGTGATATCGGATCGGACCGGCCTGACCCCGGTCCGGCCCGTCCGCACGCAAAGCTTCAGAGTGGTATCCCATGCCCAGCTTGTTAGCGCTAATCAATAGCGACGGCGAGTCGAGTACGCCCATGAGCACCTGGCGACGACGGCCGGCCGTCATGCCGGTGAGCCCTGCCCCGGCGGCGGCCCGGGACCGCCGCGAGCGCGATGTCCGATGGCGGGGGCTCCCGTCATGCCGCGGTTCGTCCTTCCTTGACTTGAGAGGAGTCGAATGAACAAGATCCTTCGATGGGTGCTGGCGGCGACGCTGGCGGCGGGGTCTCTGGTCGCGCTGGGTGGCGCGACGTCGCCGGCCACCGCCCTGGAGAACGGCCTGGCTCGCACCCCCCAGATGGGCTGGAACGACTGGAACAGCTTCTTCTGCAACGTCAACGAAGGCTTGATCCGGCAGACCGCGGACGTCATGGTGTCCAGCGGCATGGCGGCGGCGGGCTACAAGTACGTCAACATCGACGACTGCTGGTCCACCATGAGCCGCAACGGCAGCGGAGATCTGGTCGCGGACCCCGCGAAGTTCCCCAGCGGTATGAAAGCCCTGGCCGACTATGTCCACGGCAAAGGGCTGAAGCTCGGCATCTACTCCTCGGCGGGCACGACGACGTGCGCGGGGTACCCGGCCAGCCTTGGCAACGAGCGGCGGGACGCCGCTCTGTGGGCGTCCTGGGGGATCGACTATCTGAAGTACGACAACTGCGGCGACCACCAGGGCAGGAACGGGCAGCAGCGGTACACCGCCATGCGCGACGCGCTGGCCGCCACCGGCCGTCAGATCCTGTTCAGCCTGTGCAACTGGGGCCAGGAGAGCGTGTGGACCTGGGGTATGCCGGTGGGCAACTCCTGGCGCACGACGGGCGACATCGCCGCCAACTGGAACTCGATCACCGGCATCCTGGACCAGCAGGTCGGCCTGGAGGGGTACTCGGGGCCGGGCGGCTGGAACGACCCCGACATGCTGGAGGTCGGCGTCGGCTCGCTGACGGGGACCGAGGGCCGGGCGCACTTCAGCCTCTGGTCGTTGCTGAACGCCCCGCTCATCGCGGGCAACGACATCCGCTCGATGAGCGCCGAGACCCGCACGACCCTCACCAACACCGAGGTCATCGCGGTCAACCAGGACTGGGGCGGCCGGCAGGGCCACAAGATCAGCGACAACGGGAACCTGGAGGTGTGGCGCAAGCCCATGTCCAACGGCTCGGTCGCGGTCGTGCTGCTCAACCGGGGCACCGGCACCGCGACCGTCTCCACCACCGCCTCCGCTCTCGGTCTCGGCTCCGCGTCCTCCTACTCCGTGCGCGACCTGTGGGCCCACACCACCGGCACCTCCTCCGCGACGATCAGCGCGTCGGTCCCGGGGCACGGAGCCGCCATGTACATCGTGAGCGGCGGCGGCACTCCCTCCCCGACGCCGACGCCCACGGCCCCCGCCACGGGCGGGATCCGGGGCGCGGGCTCGGGCAAGTGCCTGGACGTCACCGGCGGCACGCAGACCAACGGCGCGCAGGCGCAGATCTGGGACTGCAACGGCCAGACCAACCAGCAGTGGACACCGACCAGCTCCGGTGAGCTGCGGGTCTACGGCAACAAGTGCCTGGACGTGTACAACCAGGGCACCGCCGACAACACCTCGGTGATCATCTGGGACTGCAACGGCCAGAACAACCAGAAGTGGCGGTTCAACTCCGACGGCTCCATCACCGCCGTCGGCGCGAACAAGTGCCTGGACGTGCCCGGCAACGCCACTGCCAACGGCACCAAACTCGTCATCTGGTCCTGCAACGGCGGCGCCAACCAGCGCTGGACCCGCACCTGACGAGCACCCACCTTCACGGTCGGGGCGTGAAGGTGGGTGGCCCCCGGCGCTCTCGTCACCTGGCGGGAGCGCCGGACCCGGCGCCTTGGTTCAGGCGGTCAGGTCGGTCGGAGGGGAGAAGATGCGTTGCTGGATCTCCCGGCGGTAGTCGTCCAGGGTGTTGTCGATGTGCATGGCCGCGGCCTGGGCGGCCGCCTCCGGGTCGCCGGCGCGAATGGCCTGGTGGATGGCCTCGTGCTCCTCGACGGCCTTGGCCGCGTGGCCGCCCACGGAGCCCCGCAGTCCGATGAAGCTGGACTGGGCCTGCAACCGGCGGGCCTCCCGCACCGCTATCTGGAGGAACATGTTGTGCGAGGCAGTGGCGATGTTGGTGTGGAAGGCGTCGTCGCCTTCGTTGAAGATGTCCTCGCGGCCGGTGTCGAATCCGAGGCGGCACCGGACGGCCGCCTTCTCGATGGCGCCGAGTTCCGCCGGGGTCGCGTGCAGGGCGGCCAACCGGCTGGTCTCCATCTCCTGTACCCGCCTGAACTCGAAGAGCATGTAGACGTGATCCAGGTCGGTGGGGAGAAAGAAGGACGCCCAGCGTCCCGTGCCGAGCATCCCTTCGTCGTCGGCCACATAGAGACCGCGACCCTTCTGCGCCCGTACCCTGCCGAGCGCGGAGAGAATCTTCACCGCCTCGCGCACCACGGTGCGACTGGTGCCGAGGCGCTGGGCCAATTCGTTCTCGGTGGGCAGGCGGTCGCCTGGATTCAGCCTTAACCGAACGATCAATTCCAGCACTTGCTCGGCGGCCACCTCATAACCCGGGCGGTATCCGCCCCCGGCGTGCGGGGTTTCGCTCATGGCGCCCCTCCCTCCCTGGTTCTGCAAGGGTACGACTTATTTGACCACCCTCAGTCCAGCGGAATAGACCGGCCTCCGCGACAAAGAGCCGTTAGGCGGCCTAGGTAAACGAGGTCGAGAGATCGATTCCGCGCACGGCGCGGTGTGCTCGGTGTTCCGTTTCAGGAGACAGGGTCACGGGGGCGCGCGGGCCCGGTCGTCCCGCGCAGCGAGATGGCCGGGGCGAGGAGGAGGTTGAGGTGCGGGGTGGCGGGGTCGGCGATGCGCTGGATGAGCAGCTCGACGGCGCGGGCGCCGAGTTCGTCGGCGGGTACGTCGGCGGCGGTGAGCGGCGGGTGCAGGTTCTCGGCCCAGTGCTGGGCGGCGACGCCGGCGACGGAGAAGTCCCGGGGCACGGCCAGGCCCGCCTGTTCGAGCGCGCGGTACATGCCGGGCATGGCCGCCTCGTTTATGGTGGCGATGGCGGTCAGGCCAGGGTGCTCACCGAGAAGTGCCTCGACGCAGGCCACCCCGGACTGAGCGTCGTCGGCGCAGCATTTCTGCACGCTGTCCAGCCCGCGCTCCGCGACGGCGCGCGCGAAACCGGTCTGGGCCCGGTGACCGGGGCCGTACCCCGCGGCCACCAGCTCGGCGGAGCGATTGACCAGGGCGATGCGGCGATGGCCGAGGTCCGCCAGGTGGTGCACGCACCTGGAGATCAGCGTCTCGTAGTCGATGTCCACCCAGGACATCTCCTCCGGGCGGTTGGTGCGGCCGATGCCGACGAACGGCAGTCCGGTCTGCCGCAGGCGGGTGACGCGGTCGTCCTCCAGCCGGATCTCCATCAGGACGACGCCGTCCACGCGTTTGCCGCCGACCATGCGCTCGAACGAGCGGTCGTGCTCGCCGCCTGACGGCGACAGCAGGACGTCCAGGTCGGCGCGGCCGGCGGCGTCGACGACGCTGGCCACGAAACCGAGCTGCATGTCGGTCAGGCGCCGGCCGGCCGGCGGGATCACCAGGCCGATGGTGCGGGTCCTGCCCTCCTTGAGGGCCCTGGCCGTGG
This sequence comes from Sphaerisporangium aureirubrum, assembly GCF_042658925.1. Taxonomy (NCBI): domain Bacteria; kingdom Bacillati; phylum Actinomycetota; class Actinomycetes; order Streptosporangiales; family Streptosporangiaceae; genus Sphaerisporangium; species Sphaerisporangium aureirubrum. Next base: position 5,470 of record NZ_JBHSRF010000072.1, on the reverse strand, counting down.
CGTTGGGGCGGTAGCCGAGTTCGTCGATGACCGCCTGGATGCGCTGCTGGGTCACCTTCGACACCCGGCGCTTGCCACTCAAAGCATAGGAAACCGTGCTGCGCGACACGCCCGACCGCCGGGCGATCTCCCCGATGTTCACCTGGCGCTCCTCGTCTGGTCCTACCGACACGCGCCATCGTAAGTCGAATCGATCGTATTCCGGAACCGGTGCCTGGCTCCGGCGTGTTCTCATCGACCCCATTGACTAGTGGTGAGAGCGGGCCTATCTTCAGTCGAACCGATTCGACATCGGGGGATAAACAGCCGCGTCATGCGCAGCGGAGGTCACGAACATGGGATCAGCGGCAACTAACCGGCGTGCTGCCGGCCTGAGTTTGGCGGTCCTGACCGCCCTGGGAGGTCTGGCCGCGTGCTCATCGTCCGGCGAGGCGCCGGCGAACACGAGCCAAGCCGCTGGTGGCGGGAAATACACCATCTGGGACCCGTATCCCCAGTACGACGGCGCCTCCGCGTGGGTCAAGCTGCTCCAGGCGTGCGGCAGCCAGGCGGGCGTCACGGTCGAGCGCACCGCGTACGACACCAGCGACCTGACGAACAAGGCGCTGCTGGCGGCGCAGCAGGGCAACGCGCCCGACGTGCTCATCGTCGACAACCCGGTGGTGTCCACCCTGGCGGAGGCGGGAGTTCTCACCACGACGCAGGAGAACAAGCTCGACACCTCGGCCATCGCGCCGAACCTGCTGGCCGCCGGGCAGAGCGGGGGCAAGGCGTACGGTGTCCCGATCGGCGCCAACACCCTGGCCCTCTACTACAACAAGGAAGTACTCAAGAAGGCCGGTGTGGACATCGCGTCGGTCAAGGACTGGACATCGTTGACCGAGGCCCTGCGGAAGGTGAAGGCGTCCGGCGGTAAGGGCATCACGTTCTCCGCGATCGGCACGGAGGAGGGCAGCTTCCAGTTCCTGCCCTGGTTCTGGGGCTCCGGCGCCCAGCTGACCAAGCTCGACTCCCCAGAGGGGGTCGCGGCGGTGACGCTGTGGACGGACTGGCTGAAGAAGGGGTACGCCCCCAACTCGGTCATCAACAACACCCAGACCACGAGCTGGCAGGAGTTCGCCACCGGCGACTACGCCTTCGCCGAGAACGGCACCTGGCAGCTGGCCAACGCCGCGAAGGCCGGCTTCGGCTACGGCATCATCCCGATCCCCGGCAAGGACGGCGGGACGGCGCCGGCGCCGACGGGCGGCGAGTTCGTCGGCATTCCCGTGCAGAAGGACACCGCCCGCTACGCGACCTCGCAGAAGCTGGTCGCCTGCCTGACCAACACCGGCAACTCGCTCGCCACGACGACCACCCTGTCGTACGTCGCCCCCACCGAGCAGGTGCAGTCCGAGCAGGTGGCGCAGAACCCCGATCTGAAGGTGTGGGTCGAGGCGGTGAAGGCCGCCAAGGGCCGGACCAGCGACGACCTCGGCACCAAGTATCCGAAGATCTCCGAGCCGATGTGGGGCGCGGTACAGGCGGCGCTGAGCGGGTCGGCGAACCCGCAGCAGGCGATGACCGACGCGCAGACCGCGGCGGCCAGTGCCACCCAATAGGCACTCGGACGACACGGGCATGAATCGAGTCACACAGGCGCAGGCCCCTCCCGCCGCCAGGCCGGTCCCGGCGGCGGGAGGGGGCCGCCGGGCGGTACCGCGCCCCCGGTCCGCCCAGTGGGCGGCATGGGCCTTCCTGGCCCCGGTCGCCGGGTACCTGCTGTTGTTCTACGCCTACCCGCTCTACCGCAACGTCGAGCTCAGCCTGCGCGACTACACGGTGCGCTCGTTCGTCCAGGGTGACGCGCCGTTCATCGGGTTCGCCAACTACGCCAAGATCCTCGGCGACCCGGCGTTCGGGCCCGCGCTGTGGCACACGGTGGTGTTCACCCTGGTGTCACTGGCCTTCCAGTTCACCATCGGTCTCGCCCTGGCCATGTTCTTCCTCAAGAACTTCCGGCTGTCGGCCACGTTGCGCGCGCTGTTCCTGGTGCCGTGGCTGCTTCCGCTGATCGTGTCGTCCTCCACCTGGTCGTGGATGCTCAACAGCGACTCCGGCATCGTCAACGCCTTCCTCTCCGTGTTCGGCGCCGGCCCCGTGCACTGGCTGACCTCGCCGGACTGGTCGCTGTGGTCGGTGATCATCGCCAACATCTGGATCGGCATCCCGTTCAACCTGGTGGTGCTCTACTCCGGTCTCCAGGCCATCGACCCGGTCATCTACGAGGCGGCGGAGCTGGACGGCGCCAACGGCCGGCAGCGGTTCTGGAAGGTGACCTTCCCGCTGCTCCGCCCGGTGTCCGCGGTCACGCTGCTGCTCGGCCTGGTCTACACGCTGAAGGTCTTCGACATCATCTGGATCATGACAAGGGGCGGGCCCAGCGGTTCCTCCACGACGTTCGCCACCTGGTCGTACCGGCTGGGCTTCGGCAACCTGCTGCCGGCGTTCGGGCCCGGCGCGGCGGTCGGCAACCTGCTGATCGTCATGGCTCTGGTCTTCGGGTTGATCTACATCCGCGCGCAGCGAAGGCAGACCTTCTCATGAACACCTCACGCAGCTGGTGGAAGACCGTGATCGGGCTGGTGCTCACCGGCGTGATGCTGTTCCCGGTCTACTGGATGGTCAACGTGTCCTTCACCCGCGACCAGGACATGCGCAGGAGCCCACCCTCGTTGTTCCCGGTGAACGGCACCCTGGAGGGATACCGCGCGGTTCTCGACCAGCAGTCGCCCTACCTGGGCATCAGTGTGGTCGTGGGCCTGGGCACGGTGGCCCTGACCTTGCTGGTCGCGGCGCCCGCCGCGTACTCGCTGGCGAAGCTGAGACCGCGCGGCGGCGGGGTGCTGGGCTTCGTCCTGCTGATCGCGCAGATGATCCCCGGGATCATCATGGCGATGGGCTTCTACGCCATCTTCCTCAACGTCGGCGTGCTCAACACGATCCCCGGACTGATCGTCGCCGACTCCACACTGGCGGTGCCGTTCGCGGTACTGATCCTCACCGCGTTCATGTCCGGGATCCCCGACGAGCTGACACAGGCCGCGCGGGTGGACGGCGCCGGAACCGTGCGGACGTTCTGGTCCGTCGTCCTGCCGGTCAGCAGGAACTCCATCATCACGGTGTCGCTGTTCGCGTTCCTGTGGGCTTGGTCGGACTTCGTCTTCGCCAGCACGCTCGACGGCGGAGGCCGTCTCCAGCCGATCACTCTAGGCATCTACCACTACATCGGTAACAACAACCAGCAGTGGAACGCCGTCATGGCCACCGCCGTGGTCGCCTCCATCCCCACCGCCGTCCTGCTCGTCATCGCCCAGCGTTACGTCGCCGCCGGTGTCACCGCGGGAGCGGTGAAGAGCTGAGCGGTTCGCCCCACGACAGAAGGGACTCTCACTTCATGACCGTCGCCGCAGGCCCGGTTTTCGCCTCGCAGGAGATCCCGTTCAGCTACCGCGGATCCTGGTTCGACTTCTCCCCGGTGATCGCGGAGAAGACCTACGTGGAGGACGTCCATCTGGTCTCGCACCAGACCGGGATGCATCCGATCCTGCGGCTGATTCCCACCGTGGCGGACGTGCGCGCCGAGGCGGACGTCATCGCCACCCCGCACCGGCTCACCTGGAGCTGTGATGCCGGCCGGATCGACCTCGCGTACGAGAACCCGGACACCGTGCGCGTGCGCGGTCAGGGCCTCGGCCTGCGCCTGCTGGCGGCCGACGCGGTGCTGACCCCGTTCCGCGGCCCGTACTTCTACCAGGACCCCGGCGACGGCGCGTGGGTCTTCACCGTGTACCAGACGGGGCGGCGCTACCGTGTCACGCTCCTCGCGGGGCGGGTCGCCGAGCAACTCGGTACGGAGGTGCTCGGCACGGCCGAGCGCGGCATCGTGCTGCCCGGCGACGGCGAACCGTGGGAGATCGCGGTCGAGGAGTACGAGACCGCCCGCGCGCCCTACCGGAGCGGGAACGGCTTCGAGCAGGTGGTCACGGCCGCGCGGTCGGAGTTCGAGACGTTCCGCGACGCGGTGGCGCCGTGGCGCGGCGACCGGACGCCCGCCGCCGAGCTGGCCGCCTACGTACTCTGGTCGGCCACGGTCCGGCCCGCGGGGTTCGTCACCCGCCCCGCGGTGCTGATGTCGAAGCACTGGATGGACAAGGTGTGGAGCTGGGACCACTGCTTCAACGCCATCGCTCTGGCCGAGGGACTGCCGGCCCTGGCGTGGGACCAGTACTGGCTGGTGTTCGACCATCAGGACGCCGCCGGCGCGCTGCCGGACTCCATCACGCACTCCGAGATCCTGTACAACTTCGTCAAGCCGCCCATCCACGGCTGGGCCCTGCGGCATCTGGACCCGTCGCGCGAACACGGGTCGGCCGAGGTCTACGGCCTGCTGGAGCGGTGGACGTCCTTCTGGCTGACCCGCCGGCGCGTGCCCGGTCACGAGCTCGCCCACTATCAGCACGGCAACGACAGCGGCTGGGACAACGCCACCACCTTCGATCCCGAGCGCGTCGTCGAGACCGCCGACCTGGCGGCCTTCCTCATCCTCCAGATGCGCGAGCTCGCCCGTCTGGCCGACGACCTCGGCCGGCCCGAGGACTCGGCCCACTGGTCGCAGGCGGCCGGCCGCATGCGCGACGCCCTGCTCACCGAGCTGTGGACCGGGGAGAGGTTCGTCGCCCGGGGCGCGCGTTCGGGACGCACCTGGTCCAGTTCCAGCCTGCTCGACCTGATGCCGATCGTGCTGGGGGAGGAACTGCCGGAAGCCGTCCGGGCGTCGCTGGCCGGCGGCATCGAGAGGCACCTGACGGAGTTCGGGCTCGCCACGGAGCTGACCACGTCCCCGCATTATCGGGACGACGGGTACTGGCGGGGGCCCATCTGGGCGCCCTCCACCGTCCTGATCGAGGACGGCCTCCGCCGGGCCGGCTACACGGAACTCGCCGACGAGATCAGCACCCGCTTCCGCGCCCTGTGCGAGCGGTCGGGGTTCGCGGAGAACTTCGACGCCCGCAGTGGCGCCGGCCTCCGGGACCGCGCCTACACCTGGACGGCCAGCGCGTATCTCATTCTCGCCGCCGCCCACGAGCGCCGGGAGGCCAGGGTGACAGCGCTCTCCCCGTGAGGGCGACAACGGCCCGCCCATGATCGAATCGATTCGCGTACGAGAGGCCCGGCGGCGAGAACGATCTCGCCGCCGGGCCTCTCGCTGCCCTGGGTCAGCTGCGCAGGCTCCATTGCTGGTTGGCCTGGCCGTTGCAGGACCAGAGGATGAGCTTGGTGCCGTTGGCCGTGCCGGCGGCGTTGGCGTCCAGGCATCGTCCGGACTGCACGCCGGTGATGGTGCCGTTGGAGTTGACGTTCCATTGCTGGTTGGTTCCGCCGTTGCAGTCCCAGATGATCACCTGGGTGCCGTTGGCGGTGCCCTGGC
>NZ_JBHSRF010000071.1:0-49092 GCF_042658925.1 Sphaerisporangium aureirubrum | reverse complement strand
CCCCGGCTCCCACCCCGTGCCGCCCCCCGTTTCCCGCCCCGTCCGTTCAGGACGTTCTCTTTCCGGCGCCGCGACGGCGGGACGTGGGTCGGCGAATTCGGCGCCGTCATACGGCGGACAACCCGGCGTGTGTGCGGCGCCGGTGAAATGGTCCTCGCGAAGGCCGCGCTCCGCGCGAAGGCCGCAAGGCCTGTGCTGGTGCGGGGGACACCCCCGCGCCCCCGGCCCTGCCGGGCTCATGGTGCTCCACCGCGACGCGTTCCGCCGGGCCGGTGTCCCGCCGTATGACGGCGCCGTGTTCGCCGTACCACTTCCCGCCGACCCGGCGCCGATAAGACGAACCCGACGAGGCGCCGGGGCTCCGGCGGCGCCGCCTTACGGCGGTGCGGTGGCGCCTTACGGCGGGAAACCCGTCGCGGGTGGCCAGGTGGCGCCCCTGCCCGCGATCCCCACCGGCTCGCGCCCCGTCCGTTCAGGACGTTCTGTTTCCGGCGCCGCGACGGCGGGACGTGGGGCGGTGAAATCGGCGCCGTCGTACGGTGGGAAACCCGTCGCGGGTGGCCAGGTGGCGCCCCTGCCCGCGATCCCCACCGGCTCGCGCCCCGTCCGTTCAGGACGTTCTGTTTCCGGCGCCGCGACGGCGGGACGTGTGACGGCGAAATCGGCGCCGTCGTACGGTGGGAAACCCGTCGCGAGTGGCCAGGCGGCACTACTGCCCGCGACCCCCACCAATTCGCGCCCCGTCCGTTCAGGACGTTCTGTTTCCGGCGCCGCGACGGCGGGACGTGTGACGGCGAAATCGGCGCCGTCGTACGGTGGGAAACCCGTCGCGGGTGGCCAGGTGGTACTACTGTCGGCGACCCCCACCGGCTTCTGGCCTGTGAGCACCATGGCGACTTGTCCGGGGACTGTTGTGGCCACCGCGTACGGCACCACCGGGTGCGGGACGGGTTCGCGCGTGGGCGTGACCCCGTCGTTATGTGGCCGGGGTATCGGTAGGGGGAGCAGCCCGCCCTTCCCCCGGACCCCCCAGGGACAGCCGCATGGCGAAGATCGCCTCACGCCCCACTTCCCGACCCGAGACCGGCTCCCGGAACGCCGGAGCCGGGCTGTGCCCACCCGGGGCGCCACCGCCCGGGGAGCAGCCGCGCGGGGCCGGGGGCCGGGCGTTCGGGGTGGGGTCGTGATGGACGAGTCGCCCGCTGCCGGGTCCGGCGATCGGGGGGCCGAGCGCCGGGTCCGGCTGGCGGAGTTGCTCGGTAAGGCGCGGGAGGGGCATCGGGAGGCGCTCGACCAGATCGTCACCGAGTTGACGCCGCTGTTGTGGCAGGCCGTCCGTGCTCAGGGGCTCGGGTATCAGCCCGCGCAGGACGCGGTGCAGCTCACCTGGCTCGCTCTGGTGCGCAACCTGCACACCATCAGGACGCCGGCGGCGCTCATCGAGTGGCTCGTCACCACGGCCCGCCGCGAGGCTTGGCACCTGCGCGCGGGCGCCCGCGAGACCGAGCTGATGGGCGACACCGTCTTCACCGAACTCCCGGACCCGGCCGACCCACCCGACCAGCGCCTGCTTCTGGACGAACGCAAGAGCCTCCTGTGGTCCGCCGTCGCCCGCCTTCCCGCCAACTGCCGCGCCCTGCTGCGCATCGTCGCCTTCGTCCACCGCCCGGACTACGACGCCGTCTCCACGGCCCTCGGCATGCCGCGCGGCAGCATCGGCCCCACCCGGGGGCGCTGCCTCGCCAAACTCCGCACCCTCCTCGCTCAGGACCCCAGATGGAGCGCGTCATGACCGAGCCTCCGGGCGACGGCCCCAGAAACGTCCCCGGCGGCGACTCCCCGGACGAGGGGTTACTCGCCGGCGCCCCTCTGGACCTGGACGACAGCCACCTCCTGGACGAGATCCGCCGCCTCTACACGGCCGCCGACCCCGTCCCCCCGGGCCTGGCCGCCCTGAGCCGCTTCGCGATGGACCCCCACCCCGGCGACGTCCACCTCCTGCGGCCCCGCAACGAGCCCGCTCTCCCCGCCGCCGTCCGCGCCACCGGCGACCTGCGCACCGTCACCTTCGAAACTCCCGACCTGACCATCGTCGTCACCATCGCCGTCCTGGACGACACCACCGCCCGCCTGGACGGCTGGACCGCCCCCGCCACCCCCCATCACCTGACCCTCCGCACCTCGTCCACGACCCTCACCACCGCCACCGACCCCCTCGGCCGGTTCCTCTTCGAACGCACCCCCCGGGGCCCGGCCCAGCTCACCGTCCACCGTCCGGGCGAGGAGACCCCGGTGGCGGTGAGCCCGGCCCTCGTGCTCTGACCGGCTCAGCGGCCGAGCGTGGCGAGTTCGTCGCTCGTGAAGGTGTGCTTCAGGAGGAAGGTGTTGTCGTCGTCCATGAAGCTGTAGAAGTTCAGGTCCCAGAAGGGGTTGTTCGACGTGTCGTGGAGGACGATGTCCTTGACGGCGTTGACGCCGGGGGAGCTGAGCTGCTGGCGGGCGTACCAGACGTCGACGAAGAAGGAGTCGGGGCCGTAGGTCTTGAGGTTCCTGAAGTCGCCGTCGGCGCGGCCGATCACCACGTAGGCGTGGCCTCCGCCGCCGGTGGTGTCGGCCAGGTTGAACAGCTCCACCCTGACGCCGGGGCCGAGCAGCCGGGGCTGGTCGGCGAGCATGCCGATGACGCAGCAGGCGAACAGGGTGCAGTTGCCGCTGGCCAGGTTGGCGTAGCGCGCGCGGCCGGCGGCGACGTACTTGCTCCTGAGCCTCTGCTTGGCGTCCGCGAACGTGTGCTCGGTCACCGGCCCGTCGTATCCGGCCTCGGCGCCGAGCTGGCTCAGCTGCACGGCCTTGATCGCGCTGAACTCCCGGTTGTCCGGGATGGTGTCTGGAACGGTCCCGCGCTGGGCGGGGGCCGACAGGGCCAGGAGGTCGACGCCGTCCTCGGCCACGTGCTTCCAGGGGTTCCACACCAAGGCCCTCGGCATCGTCGTGGCCGCGATCGCCGCGTGCACGGCCGCCATCCGCTGTTGCTTCGCGGTGCTCAGCGTGTTCTCGCTCATGAAAGTTCTCCCCGGTCGTTGCGTCACGGAGATCCGACACTTCCACCGCGTTGTCGCACCGGCAATCAGATGGCCTTTTGTGGCCATATGCACGCCGTTTCTGTACCTGACGGCGGCTGACAGGTATGGCGGCGACGATAGGCGCATGACGACGAAAGCGACCTTTGTCGCGGTGACCGTGGACTGCGCCTCCCCCAAGACGCTGGCCGGGTTCTACACCGCGATCACCGGTTATGAGACCCAGTACGCCGGCGACGACTACGCCTACATCGGCGACGGCACCCACACCATCGGCTTCCAGCGGGTGGACGAGCGCAAGCCCGCCACCTGGCCGGGCCCGGAGAAGCAGTTCCACCTCGACTTCCGCGTCCCGGACGTCGACCAGGCCGTGAAGGACTACGTCGCCCTCGGCGCCACCAAGCCCGACTTCCAGCCGGGCGAGGGCTGGGTCGTGCTAGCCGACCCCGAGGGCCACCTGTTCTGCGTCTGCCCGCCCAGCTCCTAGCGGGCCCCGGCGCCCCCGGCCCGCCTGTCACGGGCGCGATCATGGGGGCGCCCGGGAAGGGCCAGGGCATGGGGGCCGCCGCGCTGATCGTGGTGGACACGGCGGCTGCCTGAACGACCGACCCGTGCGGTGCCCGCGTGGCGCGGGTGTTGACGCCACGCCAAACCGATTGCAATCGCGTCCCCGGAGACTTGGCGGGCCAAGCCGTGATCAAGGCACCGAGGACGACATGATGAACCACGCGCACGCCGCCGATCGCCCGTACACCCACGAGATGGTGGTCGTCCACCGTGTCTTCCGGCGCGAGTCCGGGCTGCTACCCCGGTTGGTGCGTGCCGTGCCGGAGGGGGATCTGGCGCGGGCGGCGGAGATCGCGCGGCACTACCAGGACTACGCCGAAGGGCTGTACCTCCACCACACCGGCGAGGACGAGATGATCTGGCCGCTGCTGCACGCCAGGGCGGAGCCACGGGCCGGCCTTGTGCTGCGGATGCAGGGCCAGCACAAGCGGATCGACGAGACGATGGGCCGCGTCGAGGACCTGCTGCCCGAGTGGCTGCGCACGGCGTCGGGAACGTCCGGCGAGGCGCTGGCCCTCGCCCTGGAGTCCCACCGCGCGGCCCTGCTGGAGCACCTGGACGAGGAGGAGTGGCATGTGCTGGACCTCATCGCCGAGCACATGTCCGCCGCCGAGTGGGAGGCGGTGGGCAGGCGCGGCTTGGAGCAGATCCCGAGAAACCGGGCGCTGATCGTCCTCGGCGCCGTCCTGGAGGACGCCACCCCGCAGGAACGCCGCTTCTACCTCGGCCGCGTCCCCGTCACCGCCCGCCTCCTGTGGCACACGGTCGGCCGCCGCCGCTACACCCGCCGGGTACGGCGCCTGCGCGCCCCCCTGACGGCGTGAGGTCCGCGCGAAAAGCGATTGCCCCGGCCCCGGGAGTGATGGTCGGATCCCGGGATGAGCGTGCTCCTGGAAACCGGACGGCTGGTCCTGCGCCGCTTCACCGAGGCCGACGCGGAGGACCTGGCCAGGCTGCACGGTGACCCCGCGGTGATGCGGTACATCGACGACGGCCGCCCCGTACCGCCGTCCGTGGTGGCCTCGGAGACGCTCCCCGGCCTCCTGCGTGAGTACCGCGAACTCCCGGACGGCCTAGGCTGCTTCGCCGCCACCGGAAGGGCCACGGGCGAGTTCCTCGGCTGGCTGTCGCTGCGCCCCGCGACGAGCCGGGGACTACGCGGCGGCACGGAACTGGGGTTCCGCTTCCTGCCCGCCGTATGGGGACGCGGTCTCGCCACCGAGGGCGCGCGAGCTCTTGTCCAGGAGGGTTTCACCCGCCTCGCCACCGAACGGATCGTGGCCACCACGATGACGGTCAATCACGCCTCCCGCCGGGTGATGGAGAAGGCCGGGTTGTCGCTGGTACGGACCTTTTTCGAGGAATGGCCGGAGTACATCGAAGGCGCGGAACACGGGGACGTGGAGTACGCGCTCGGGCGGGAGGAGTGGGCGCGGGGGAGGGGCTGATCTCACGCCTTTTCCGGCGTTCATCCCTCGGGGCTGGGGAGGCTATTCGCGGGGTGCGCGTTTCTCGACAGTGTCGGGAATTTATAGATATTGATTGGTTGGCGGAGTTTGATCACCTTATGCGGGGTGACTGCGCTCATGACCGTTTCGGATGGTTTGGCCTACGGTCGTGCCGTCCTCCATCTCAGGGATCACTTCACCGTTCACCGGCACCTCGTCCTCATGACCGCCACGGAAAACCGGGAAGCTCTGGAAAGTCCGCTGAATGGTCATACTGCGAATCCTCAGCCGGGAACCACCGGACGGCCGTGGCGGCGTATCCAAGCCGCCCGGTGCGTCTCCGCCGCACGTCGTGCCACGGAAGCCGCTTCCGCCGGAACCGGGTCCGCGCGCCACCCTTCCAGCACCTCCGCCATTCCGAGCACGAACCGCAGCCCGGCCGGCGTCAGCAGCCCGCTCGCCGCCAGCTGCGCGGTGACCTCCGCGGCCCCGTCCCGCCAGCGGGCGAACTTGGTGTGCGCGGCCGTCACCTCGGCCGGATCGGCCTCCTCGTGGCGTTGCCGCCGCCAGAACCCGGCCACCCCGAGATGGGCGTACGCCCCGTGCAGCAGCCCCGTGACCGGCCGCGCGTCGTCCCGCCAGGGGGCGTAGAACCGCCGGTCGGAGGACGGCGAGGTGACGAACGGAAACAGGTCCATCAACGCGGTCAGCTTGGCGTGCTGAATCTCATGGGCGAGCATCGCCGCCGCCGCCACCGCGTCCGGCGGCCGGGACAACGCCACACACCCGAACGTCTCCCGCGCCGTCCCGCTCAACGTCCCCGGCCCCGGCGCCGCGAGCGGCGTCAGCACCCGGACCGCCGTCACCACCTCGCTCGCCGTCTCCGGATGCACCCGGCACAGCACCTCCCAACCCGCCCGCAACGTCCCCGCCCACTCCCCGAGCTCCCCCTCCGCCAGCCGCCCCCGCACCTCCCCGCTGGGAAACCGGAACGGCTCCACATCATCGAACACCGGCGAGAACCCACCCCCCAGCCCCACCATCCGCACGCCGGTCCACCCCTGATCCGCCGAGCCGCCGACGACCTCCGCCACCGCCCGCACCGGCCCCCCGCCCGCCGGCCGTACCCGCACCCGCCCTCCGATCAGCGCGCTCCCGTCCCCGCTCACCTCCACCTCCACACCGGCCCCGTCCCCGTCCGGCAGGCACGCGACCCCGACCGACGGCAGGTGCACCGTCCCGTCCGGCTCCCGAGGCACCCGGACGCTGAGCGCCACCGCCCCCCGCACGGCCGCCGCCGCGGCGAGACCGGCCAGCCGCCCCGGCACCGCGGCCCCGTCCCCCGCCCGGAGGCGCTGCGCCGTGCGCAGGGCCCAGGCCCCCGTGGCCGGATACCGCACGACGGCGGCCACGGCCTCCGGAGCCCGCCGCTGGACCTCGGTCAGCGCGGCATAGGCGTCCTCAGCCGCCCCGCCCCCCGGATGCCCGTGCGCCACGGCCTCGTCCACCACCGCCCGCACCAGCAGCGCGTGCTTGCTGTGCTGCGCCGCCACCAGCTCGCCCACCGCCGCCCCGCCACCCCCACGGGCCAGATCCTCGAAATGCCCGGCGGGAATGCCGTGCCATCGACGCGGGACGTCATCGGCCACCATGCTCCACCCCCCTCCCCAGAGCCCTCCGCCTCGGCAAGAAACGTTGATCGAAATACGCGCGCCCCCGCAATGCCATGAAAATATTAGGTAATGAAAAGTAGTGGCAAGTAGCGTTCGAGCGACTAACATGGCCTCGCGTTGACGGCCTGCCTGCCGGGGGAGTGGGCGTCCCACGTCCTTTAGGGACACGCCCTTCCCATGACCACCTGCGACGCCGGGCCGGAACTAGGTTGTCGACCGGAAACGGCGGTGTGCGGGATGCCTGAAGAAGAGCCGGACCTGCGCTCGGAACTCCCCGACGTGGCCCAGCTCGACCTCGAACTCCTCGCAGCATCGGATTCCCTGAGAGCCGCGGCCCTCCTGCGCATCTATCAAGAGATGACCGACGACGGCGAACCGTTCGCTGGATTTCTACAATCGATCTGAAATCCTGGAGCCACGAATGCGGACACCGCCGGTACACCAGACGGGGGAGCGGCGCGTCCAACCATCGAATACCCAGGCCGTGGGGGGTGAGGGCAATTCCACTGGTAACGACGGCCAGTTTTCGAAGGGACGTGTGGCGTGTCCGATTCGAGGAAAAGACTGGACCGATTCCGCTCCAGCGCCCGGTGAGGCACGGCGCTCGGATCGCCGGGAACCGGGCCCCAGGGCGGCACGATGACTGCTGAGCCGGCGCCGATCACCACGTTCTACTCCTCCCGGGCGGGCGTCGGCCGCACCAGGACGATCGCCGGTGTGGCCCGCCTCCTCGCGGCCGATGGCGCGAAGGTCCTGGTGGTGGAGGAAGAGCACGAGTCCCGCGAGTTGCGGCGTTGCCTGCGGCTGACCGGCCAGAAGCGGGAGTGGTCCGTGGAAGGCGGTCCGTCCGGCGCGCTGACCGCCGTGAGGCACGACGGCGAGGGGAGCATCGACGTCCTGACCGTGCGCGGGGTCGTTCCCCCCGGACGTTCGACCCCGGAGGACTTCGCGGTCCGGGCGAGGGTGTTGCGCGACGGCCTGCGCGGCGGCGGCTACGACCACGTGCTCGTCGACGCGCCGAGCGACGAGCCGCCGAGCACCGAGCTGTGGACCGTGCTGATCCCGGACACGGTCGTGATCTGCTTCACCGTGGGGCCGCGGGCGGTGGGTGAGGGCGCCGCCAACGCCAAGGACATCGTGGATCGCGCCGAGCGGCCGATCAAGGTCATCCCGGTGATGATGCTGGTGGACGCCGGTGCCGGTGACGAGCTACGGCAGGCCAGGGAACACGTCCGCGACATGTTCCGGTGGCCGGCGGGCGTGCTCATCGAGATCCCCTACCTCCCGTTCGACAACGCCACGGGCGCGGGGGGCGGCTCCCTGGCGGCGTACCGGCCGGTGGCGCAGGCCGTCGCCGACCGTGAGCCCGCCCCGGTGCCCGTCGCGGAACCGAGTGGCGTGCTGGTGGTCCGGGCACCCCAGGACCGCGTGTGGGCGGAGTGGATCAGTGCCCAGTTGCGCCACTCGGGGATCGACACCCTCGACGTCATGCCGGACCGCTGCGACCAGCGCTGGAACGGCAAGGACCCCCATGTCCTGATCGTGGTCTCCAGGTTCACTCCGCACGGGGTGGGCGGCGTGGCCCGGCTCGTCGAACGGTGCAAGGCCGCCGCGGGGACGGGCGGTGATCCCAAGGTATCCGTCGTCAAGGTCGACAAGTGCGACCTCGGGCCGGAGCTCGCCGGCCTGCCCCTGATCGACCTGCGTGAACGCGGCGCGGTCGGCGCCTTCGGCGCGCTGCGGGACCGGTTGGGGTTCTCGGCCCCGGTGCCGTGCCCGCCGCCTCCCCGCTACCCGGCACGGCCGGTCGAGCATCGCCTGCCGGGGCGCAACCACGGGTTCGTCGGCAGGGACGCCATCCTGGAGTCCCTGCGCGACAAGGTCCTCGAAGGCACCCTGGCCCGCCCGGTGGTCATCTCCGGCGACGCCGGAGTGGGGAAGAGCCAGATCGCGCTGGAGTTCGCGCATCGCTTCGCCCCGGCCTACGACTACGTGGCGTGGCTGCCCGCCGAACAGCGGCACGGGCTGCGCGCGAGCCTCGGCGAGTACGCGGTCGCGGGTAAGCTGCCGACCGGCTCCGACGCGGCACGGGCGCTTCTCGACCACCTTGAGGCCGGGGCCGGCGGCAAGCGCTGGCTCCTGATCTACGACAACGCCGAGAACCCCGCGGCGGTCGAGGATCTGCTGCCCGCGGAGTCCGCCACCTGCGATGTGATCATCACGTCGCAGAGCGGCGACTGGGGAACGCGCCGCCGCGTCCCGCTCGGGCCGTTCCTCAAAGAGGAGAGCCTGACGCTGATCAGGCGGCACCTGCCCGGCCTCGCGGACAGGGAAGCGACGCGCATGGCCGCCGCGGCCAAGCAGATGCCGCTCGCGGTCGAGCTGGGCGCGGCGTGGACGGCGGCGCGCCTGACGCCGCTGACAGACGACCGGTCCCTGCCCACCAGCCTGGAGCAGGCCGCCGATCAGTTCCTGACCGCCATCAGGGAGCGTTCCCGGAGGCTCGCCCAGACCACCTCCCCGTTCTCCGCCGAGTACCGGGCCGTCCTGGCGCTCGCGCTGGACGGCCTGCGGGAGGGCAGAGGAGGGCCCGCCGGCGTGTGGCTGCTCACCGCGCTGTCCCTGCTCTCGGGCGAAGGGCTTTCCGCTCGCCTGCTCTACGCCCCCTCCATCCGTGCCCTGCTGGCCCGGGCCGAGGAGCGGCCGGGACAGCACACGCCGTCCCGGCTGGCGGACACCTTCCTCATCGACGTCGTCCTGCGCGACATCGAGGTCCGCGGCCTGGCCCGGCTGGAGTCCGGCGCGTCCCCGGGAATCGTCATGCACCGCCTGCTCCAGCAGATGATCCAGGCCGCGATGACGGACGCGGAACTGGCCGCGACGCGCGCCGAGGTGCTGACGGCGCTCGCCGGGTGCGCGCCCACGGACGCCGAGGGCGTCCACGGGTGGCACGAGCAGGTGCTGTCCCAGCTCGCGGACCATCTCGAACCCTCGGGGGCGCTGGACAGCGACGATCCGGCCGTCGCGGAGTGGGTCGTCAAGCAGGTTCGCCACTTCTGGGGGCTGAACGACCAGAGTGGGTGGGAGCGCGCCAAAGAGATCGGGGAACGCGCCGACGCCCGGTGGAAGCGGCACCCCGCACTTGCCGCCGGGCTGCGGCCCCGGCTGCTCATCGAGCTGGCCAACGCCTACCGCGACCTCGGGCTGCACGAAAAGGCCGCGGTGGCCAGCGGCACGGCGCTCGACGCGCAGCGCGCGGACCGCGCCCTCGGCCCGGAGCACCCACGCACCTTGATGACCCAGTCCGGGCACGCCGCCAACGAGCGGGCCCGCGGGCGGTTCGAGGCGGCGCACATCCACGACGAGGCCGTGCTCGGCGGGTTGAGCGCGTTGTTCGGCGACGACCACACCCACACCGTGCGCGCCATGAACAACCGCGCGCTGTCCGCGCTGCTGTGGGCCGACCCGGTCGAGGCGCTGGAGTTCGCGCAGGACGCCCACGAGCGGCTGCGGCAGCGGTTCGGCGACCAGGACCCCGTGGTGTGCTGGCTGGCGTGCGGCGAGGCCCGCTACCACCGGGACCTCGGCGACTACGAGAAGTCGTCCGACCTGGTCCGCAAGGCCGCGGCGTACCTGCGCGACCAGGACCTGCGCGCTCGCGACCTGCGGGAGCAATCACCGGCCGGGCAGGACGGCGCGTCCGGCGAGGACGAGACCGGCCGCCCGATGGTCGGGGACCCGATGGACAGCCTCGGCGCGCTGCGCGCGCAGAACGCCCTGGCGGTGACCGAGCGGTTGCTGGGAAGGACCGTTCCGGCGCTGAACCGGCGGGAGAAGGTGCTGGCGAAGTACCTGGCGTTCCAGGGGCCACGCCAGCAGGGCACCCTGTCCTGCGCGCTCAGCCTCGCCGCCGACCTGTACGCGGTCGGGCGGCACGCCGACGCGGTGAGGCAGGCGGAGCGGGCCCTCGCCGACTACGAGCAGGTGTTCGCGCCCGATCACCCGTTCACCGTGGTCTGCAGGGTCAACCTGGCGGTCTACGTGGCCGGTGCCGGCGACGAGGACCGTTCCGCGATCCTGGGTGCCGAGGCACTGGCCCGGATGCGGGAAAGTTTCGGCGACATGCACGTGTTCACGCAGGCCGCCGCGATGAACCACGCCGGCACCCTGGTGCGTCTGGGCCGTCTGGACGAGGCTCTGGCTCTGGACGAGGACTGCCACCAGATCCTGCACAACGCCTTCGGCCCGGCCAACCACATCGTGCGGCTGGCCGAGACCAATCAGAAGGACACGCGGGTGCGAATGTCGCGGAGGGACGCCGATGATGGCTGGTCCCGCGCGCACATCGACCTGGAAATGCCAGAGATATGACCGGCATCCGGCAGCGGGAGAGGAACATGACCCCACAGGAGAGACCACGGTGAGCCGCCCAGACGATCAGACGCACTTAGGCACCTGGCCGCCCCGGCCGGTCAAGCTGGCGTCCTACGCGGGGGCCAGGTTCGGCGACATCAGGGAGATGTGCTCGCCGACCGTGAGCAGGTCCGAGCAGATCGCCTACGTCGCCCTGTACAGCAAGGGCAGTTGCGTCTTCGACGTGGACGCCTACGGGGATCCGGCGTCGGAGCACGAGGCGCGGCGGGCGGCGTTCAGGAACGCCGGATGCCACGTGGTGGCCCAGATGAAGGCGTACGACGGCGCGCTGGCCGAGCTCGACACCGGCGAGCTGATGCGCACGGTGCTTGAGGAGAAGCGTCTGGTCATCTTCTGCGGCCGGGTGCGCCGGGACCAGCACCTCGTCGGCATCATGGTGAAGGCCCGCCGCGACCTCGGCGCCGAGGCTTGCGCCCGGGCCGTGGACACCGCCGACCGGGAGTTCTTCTCCCTGGTGACCGCCATCCGGCAGGCGTACCACCTGCCGGACGAGATGGCCGGCGGGCGCACCGGTTCCGGGCAGAAGGCCGTCACCGGCCGGAGTCATGCCCACCTGTCGCAAGGCGGGGAAGCCACCGGGCGGGAGAACGAACTGTGCCGCCAGGCCGCCACCCTGCTGGCGCCGGACGATCTGCACTACCTGGCGCTGTACCGCGACTGGCGCCTGCTCTTCGCCGCGGACATCCTGGACGCGTCCTCGCTGGCGCTCTTCGCGGACGTCGAGCCGGAAGAACGCCGCAGGATGTACGACCGCCAGGCCCGCGCCGCCCGGCACGAGACCCTGCGTCTCGCCCACAAGTTGCGGCCGGTGATGGGGCGCCGCTTCGACCGGATCGTGCTCGACATGCAGCAGGGGGCGCTGTACTACCACTGGCCGACCCCTGAGCATCTGGTCTTCGGCGTCACCCTCTGGCAGCGGGCGGTGAACGACGCGGAGTGGCGGCTGCGTGAGGTGGTGGACACCGTCCGGAGGGGGCTCTCCCTCCCGTCGTGACCGTCAGATGCCGATGGCCCGCCTGGCGCCGTCGTACACGCGGCCGCCCAGGTTGTCCAGCGCCTCGGTGATCCGCACCGAGCGCGGGTAGGCCGGTCCCTCGGGCTCCCGGCTCCGCGACATGAGTTTGATCAGGTTGTTCAGGCGGAACAGCGGCAGCACGTCCACGGTCTCGTCGTAGGTGCGGCAGATGGCGAGCAGCCGGGGCAGGTCGGCCTCGACCGTCGGCGCCGCCCGCCCGCCCGCCCCCGTGGCGCGTATGCTGCCGAACCATTCGCCGACGCTGTCGCGGAACGTCTCGATCAGCCGTCGCAGCAACATGGCCACCCCGAACGACCGGAACATCTCCGGCGCGGTCAGGAGCCGGCTGAGCGGCATGTCTCCCCCGCCCGACGCGGGCGGCTCCGCCGTCACGGCGTCGAATTCCGCGCGGAACAACCCCCCCACATCGCTGACCTGCTCCACCGCGTCCAGCGCCGTGTCGAACAACATCCGCACGTCGTCGGGAAGCCCCGGGGGCCGCGCCGCCCGTACCGGAGCCCCGTCCGCCTGCCCCGGCCTCGACCCGGCCGCCGACCGGCTCAGCTCGGCGAGCTCCCCCTGTATGGCGTTCAGGCGGCGGTCCGATTCGGCGCGCTGTGTGTCGAACATCCCCGCCAACTGCTCGATGAGCGTCTGGCCGTAGGCCTGCTGGAGGCCGATCCGGTCGACCTGCCGTTTGACGACGGCGAGCACGTCCTCCTGCAGCGCGTTCTCCACCTTGCCGATGACGGCCCGGGTGGCCTCACGGAACTCGCCGGGGAAGCCCCTGCTCTCGAAGACCAGGGGCTGCCTGCCGGTGATGAACGAGACGTCCGTCCGCAGCGACGCGGCGACGTACCCGTTCACGACGAGGATCACTTCGCAGTCCGGGACCGCGGACCGGGCCGCGGACACCTTGAGGTCGATCGCCGGGATCTGTTCGGAGATGAGGAGTGCCCCCACGACGATGACGGCGACCGCCGCCTGGGTGCCGATCGGCATCCACGCGTCGATGATCGCCCCGCCACCCTCTCCGGCGGGCTGGTCGGCGCTGAACGGCCGTCCCTCGGCCTCCAGGGTCCGCCAGACCATCCGGCGCACCTCGTCCAGCGGCACCTGCTCGTACTCCGCCCGCACCGCGGCGCGCACGGTGGCGTCCGAAACCCGGCTGCGGTTACGGGCGGCGATCTCTACGGCTTGGTCGATGAGCTGCAGGATGCGGCGGGGGAGGCCGTCGGCGAGCTCGGTGATGTACGCGGCAGCGCCCGGCGCGAACAGTGAGGGGTTCTCGGGCATGCTGTCCTCGATGTACTTCTCCGTGTGCTTGGCGGTGAACCTGTTCGGCCTGATCACCTGCATTCGGTCGCGGGTGCTGCGGGACAGCGCCTCCTCGACCTCGGGTGTGCCGCAGACGACGAGGAGCCCGCCCACGTCGATGAAGACGTTGACGAGCCGCTCGAAGGCCTGGAGGAACGGGACGCGCCGCTCCTCCAGATCGCTCATGATCACGTGCAGGTCGTCCACTACGAACGCCATCCGGTGCCCGATGCGGCCGTAGACGAACGCCAGCACGCCGAGCGCGTCCAGGGCGGCCCGGTCGCTGTCGATCGCCTCGGTGACGCCCCGCTCGCGCAGCAGCGTGGACGGCGGGTGTCCCTGTAGCCACTCCCAGACCGCGTCGCTGTAGTCGGGGTCCAGGATCAGCGAGAGGGCGACGCTGAACTTCCTGGCCTCGGTGACCAGGCGCAGTTTCCGGTGCAGATCCGCGCGCAGGGTGCTCTCGACGAGCCCGAGTTTCTGGACGACCGGTTGCGGATCGAGTTCACGCCGTTTCAGTCCCTCGGCGATGGGGTCGGCGGATCCGCGGTTGTCCGGGCCGGTGAACTCGGCGGCCACGATGTACCGGTAATAGTCCTCGACCCGCTCGAACAGGTCGTTGTGGTCGATCTGGTCGATCAGATACTCGCGGTACATGGTGAGGAAGTTCTCGCGCGGAACGTCGAGGAGGAGCCGGTGCACCGTGTCGTCGCTGTGCGCGGATATGCGATTCCAGGCGATCTGGGCGAGATGGGTCTTTCCGATACCGTATTCACCGCTGATGAAGAGGCATCCGCCGGAGCCCGATATCACGGACGGTTTTGTCTCGAAGGTGGCCCGGAAATAATCGTTGATGTACTGGACGAGATTCACGACGGCGGGCGTGCGTACGGTCGGCGGCGGTTCGTAGTTGTCTTCGTTGTAATGGTACCGGGACAGGCGGGCGACAGAGGCGTGACGGTAAACCGGTGCTCCCGACGATTCGGGGTCGTCGCGATGGTCGGCGCCCATTGTCGGCCTCTTTTCCTGTCAATCTCCGTGGCGCGTCGGCTACGTCGCCAGCAGTTCCTGCTGGATGGTTCTCCACCGATCGATGTCGTTCAATGACACCATGTCGCGGTTATCGGCCACGACGTGTTCGCAGAGTGTGTGGAGCGTTAGCTGGAGTTTGCGGATGGAGACGATCTCCGGGCGGACCTTCTTCATCATCGCGGTGACCACTTCGGGGGGTATATCGGGAAAGGAGTCCTCGTCGCCGATCTGGCGACTTGTCCGCTCTTGTACGAACAGTTGCGGGTCATCCGGCTTCAACTCCCCCGCCTGGATGCGGATCACATTGTCCTGGGACCGCGATCTCCGGGCACAACTTTTGATAATATCATCATCCTGGCCCTCCGTAAAGAAGATCATGTCACTGCGAATCAGTTTGGCGTACATCTCCACCTGGGCGACATTCGTCAATGGCGGAGCCAGGACGAGCGCCACTCCTTGGATGTCGGGCAACAACTCACTGAGCGTGTCGAACCCGGTTTGCACCTCGCTCGCCAGCAATGATTCGACTTGATGCTCCGTGAGCCTCAGGGGGCGTTTCAATCGCCCGATCAGGCGTTGGTAGAAATTGATTTCCTGCTCGGCGACCGTCAGGCCGCTGGAGCCTCCGGAAAAGTCGAAGACTTGTAAACTGCTGTCTCCGGCGGCGTGGTCCTGCAACCAGGCGACGCAGCGGTTGATCAAAGAGGTCTTGCCCTGGCCCGTGCCGCCGGTCGCCACCACGAGATGGCCCTGGCGTACGGCACCGTTCCGAGTGAACGTCTCCTGGAACTCGCCGAAGGCCGTCTCGGTGTCGTCGATGTCGACGTACCACTTCCCGTCGTTCTTCTTCTCCCACGGGCGCAGCGGCGTGTCGTTGACGCGTCTCGGCCGGTCGGGGAATCCGAAAGGATTGATGATGGCCAACGTCGCTACTCCGGGGGCTCGCCAGGCGCGGTGACGGCGGCCGTCGCGGGAGCACCCTTGAGCGGATCCCCCTGCTCCACGTCCCGTTTGTCCCGGCGCGTCCACAACGGATGCTGTACCGACTCCGACAGAACGCCGACCTCCTCGTCGAACCGCTTCAGCTTGGCCCTGAGCTTCCCGGCCTCGTCACCGAGGTTTTTCCCGAGGCTCAGCCACCAGCTCTGGTCGCCCATGGACAGTTCCTCGCCGAGCGTCCTCAGCAGCCGCTCGGGGGACTTCCAGCGCGGATGGAGTCGCTGGATCTGAAGCAGTCTGGAGGACAGGTCCATGCGCCGTATCAGCACCGGATGGTGGGAGGGCCGTCCGCCGTCCGGGTCCTCCCATTGCTCCAGGTAGCGCTCGGCCTCCTGGCGGAACTCCCTTGCGGCCTGACGCAGGCTCTCCGCCTGGGTGGCCGCCTGGCTGCGGGCGCTCTGCCATGCGGTCACGCCGAGGGTGGCGAGGCCGCCGGCGAGCGCGCCGAGCAGTGTCTGGAGGGCGGGTGCCCAGCCGCTGTCGCCGCCGGACAGGGCGGGCAGGCCCGGGACGGTCGCGCGCATGGCCTTGCAGGTGCGCTCGAAGGCGGCCTCGTGGTGTTCGCGCCACTTCTCGAGAGTGAGCGGCTTCCCGCCGAGGTCGACGTCGGTGCCTTTGACGGCGGGGATGGTGCCGAGCGTGAGCCCCACTTCGGTGAACCTGCCGCGCCAGGTGGGCGACAGGCAGAGGGCGCGCAGGGCGTCGCCTTCCGATCCGTCGTCGGTGAGGGCCTGGTAGACCGCCGGCGCTCCCATGATGAGGAGGATGCCGATGATCAGGGACAGGGCCACCCCCCGCCATCTCCTCACCCGCGGCTCCTGTCCGTTTTACCGGAATAAAGCACTTATATACCGTCTTAAGGCGGTCACTAATGCCTAAGCCGGTCGTTGTAGCGCTTTAAACCATAGCTCCGGGAGACGAGGGGCACGCGGCAATTGCGGTACATCGGGTTGATAACGAAATGGGGTGGCAGTCCGGCCCGGACTATCAGGGCGTGGGCTGTTCCGGGGCTTTGGGGAATCGGACCTCTCTGGTGAGGAATAGGTGGTCGTTCTCGAGGTGGGGGACGTTGACGGGAGGGGGAGGGGCGAAGATGCCGGGGAGAGGGCGGGCGGCGGTTCTGGTGGGGGAGTCGTCGGGGGAGGGCTGGGAGAACTTGCCGGGGATTTCGCCGGTGATTTCGTTCGGGTGGGTGGGCCAGGGGATGGGGAGGAGGGTGGCCTCGGGGGTGGACAGGAGGGCGTCGCGGAGTTCGCGGGGGGTGGAGCGGAGGGCGGGGTCGCGGGTCATGGCGTTGAGGACGGCGGTGCGGAGGGCGGGGGAGATGTCGGCTTCCAGGTCGATCTTGCCGGTGGTGATGTTGTAGAAGACCATCTCCAGGGTGCCCTTGCCGAAAGGAGGGCGGCCGGTGAGGGCGTAGCAGAGGACGGCGCCGAGGGCGTGGACGTCGGACTTGTAGTCGTCGTCGAGGCCCTCGACCGTCTCCGGGGCCAGGTAACCCGGCGTGCCGATGAACATGCCGGTGTCGGTGAGGTGGTCCGAGCCCTCCTCGCGGGCGACGCCGAGGTCGATGATGACGGGGCCGCGGAAGGGGGAGACGATGACGTTGGAGGGCTTCAGGTCCAGGCGCATGATCGACTGGCCGGACAGGTACTCCACCGCCTCGGCCAGGGCGACGCCCACCTGGACGGCCGCGGCGGGTGGCAGGGGGCCGCCGTCGCGGACCAGGTCGTCCAGGGCCGTGCCCTCCACCAGTTCCAGGACGAGTGCAGGGCCCACGCGGGGATCGTCGAGGAACTGGTAGCCGGCCACCAGGTGGGGGTGGCGGGTGCGGATGGTGATCTCCGCCTCGCGGCGGAAGCGGGTCAGCGCGGCGGGGCTGCCCGCGGCCGTGCTGTAAAGGACCTTGATGGCCACGTCCCTGCGCAGGTGCAGGTCGAAGCCGCTGAACACCTCGCCCATGCCGCCGGCGCCGATGCGCGCGCCGAGGATGTACCGGTCGGCCACCAGGTTGTCGGCGGAGGTGCCGGAGAAGCCGTCGGGGCCTGGGGGCGGCGCGGCGAAGGACCGGCCGCCGCGCTCGCTCTCGTGGTGGCGGGCCAGCCCGAGCAGCATCTCCTTGACGTTGTCGACCAGTTTGTACGCCGTGACCTGCGCGGCGGCGACGTCCGGGATGATGGTCGCGGTCGCGCCGAGCTCCCGCACCGCCTCGATCACGCCGTGGCCCGCCAGGTGCGCCAGCAGCCGGTCCACCCGGCGCCGCGAGATGCCGAGCAGCGGGTCCAGCTCGCTCTGGTGGGTGCTGCCGAGGATGTCGAGCACGCTGAACGTCCTGCCGTTGGTGCGCAGGATCCAGTCGATGACGTAGTAGGCGCTCAGCCGCCGGCGGTCCTCGTCGATGGCGATGGGGAACAGGAAGGTGCCGGTCTCCTGGTGCAGGTCGTCCAGGAGGCGTTCCAGCTTGGCGTAGAAGCCGATGCGGTCGCTCGCCGCCGCGTCCAGCCTGATCACCGGACGGCCGTCGTCCCAGGTCACCAGCTCGTTGAACTCCTGGAGCAGGCGGCGGGGCACCCCGCGGGCCTTGAAGCTCAGGTACCGCTCCAGCTCCTCGGTGCCGCGGACGCGCTCGGCGGTCACCGCCTCCAGGAGCCGTTTGGCGGCGTCCCAGGTGCACGGCACGTACAGGCGCCAGGCGAACACGCTCTCGTAGACGCTGTTGCCCCGCCCCACGTCCTTGAGGGCGTGGTCGTACAGGTCGGGGCCGCCGACGACCAGGAAGTGCACGCCGCGCATGGTGAGCACCGTCTTGAGGCTGGTCAGCAGGTCCTCGACCACCGACAGGCCGGTCGGGCCCGCGGTCATCTTGTCCACCTCGTCGAGCACCACGACCAGCCGCACCCGGGCCGCCCGCCGCCCGCCCCACAGGCGGCGCCGGGACCGCCTGAACGACGGGGCGGCCTGCCCGCCGAAGGCGCGCACGACGCGGGTCAGGTCGTACTCGACGTCGTGCTCGGAGTAGGTGAGGTACGACGCCTCGGTGGCCATCGTGCGCCCCCGCTTGGCCGTCAGGCCGGCCCCCGGCACGCCCTTCTCGCCGGACGACACCGAGATCCCGGCCTCGCTCGTCGCCGTGTTCGACTGTTTCAGCATGACCGAGGTGCGCTGGTAGGCCAGCAGCAGGGAACGCCGCGCCTCGTCGGGCAGGTGCCGCAGGCCGCCGAGCTCGTTGAGCTGCTCGTAGGTGCGGCGCAGCACGGTGTACAGCAGCCGGTCGGGGGTGACGGGCCGGGCCACGCTGAGCACGACCGGGACCACGATCTCGTCGGGCTCGGTGTTCTCGGCGATGCGGTGCAGGGCGTGCGTCACCAATGTGGTCTTGCCGATGCCCCGGAATCCGGTGATGAGAAAGGTGCCGCCCCGGGAGTATCCGACACGGGTCGCGAGTTCGTCGACCAGTGCCATGTCACCGAGAAAGGGGATGGCGCCGTCGCCTACCTGCAATGGCTCGTGGACATAGCGGAAGGACGGCCGTAACGGGATCGCGTACTCCATGCGTCTCCCTGGGAATGCACGACTAATGGTGACAGTAGCCCATTTCAGCGGCGGATTCGCGGGTACCGTCGCGTCCGGCGGAGTGCGGCCGGTGTTGCATGCTTGGGGGATGAGTTATCACGTCTGTCTTGTGTGCATGGGGAACATCTGCCGGTCGCCGATGGCGGAGATCGTGGTGCGGCGGGTGCTGGCTGATCATGGGCTGGAGGAGCTGGTGACGGTGGACAGTGCGGGGACCGGGGGGTGGCACGCGGGGGAGCCCATGGACGAGCGGGCCGCGGCCGTGTTGTCCCGGAGTGGGTACGACGGGGCGGCGCATCGGGCGCGGCGGTTCGAGTCCGGGTGGTTCGGGCGGGCCGATCTTGTGCTGGCCATGGATCAGGAGAATCTGCGGGCGTTGCGGCGGATGGCGCCTTCGGGGACCGACATCCGGCTGTTCCGGTCTTTTGACGCGTCCGCGCCGGACGGTGCCGAGGTGCCGGATCCGTACTACGGCGGGGCCGACGGGTTCGTCAAAGTGCTTCAGATGGTGGAGACGGCCGCCGAGGGGCTGGCGAAGCATCTGGAGCAGGCGGTCAGATGAGGACGGTTCGTTCGCTTGGCCGGTCCCATGCGTGGGAGCTGCGGGAGGCCGAGTCGCCGGAGTGGGGGCGGGTCTTCGTGAAGACGGACGCCACCTCAGGGTCGGCGGCGGTGTTCGCGGCCGAGGCGGCGGGGCTGCGGTGGCTGGGGGAGGCGGGGGCGGTCGGGGTGGCCGAGGTGCTGGAGGTCACGGGGGAGCGGCTGGTGGTGTCCTGGGTGGAGGCGGGGGTGGCGTCGGCGCGGACCGCGGAGGGGTTCGGGCGGGGGCTGGCGCGGCTGCACGCGGCGGGGGCGGAGGGGTTCGGGGCGCCGTGGGCGGGGTTCATCGCGCGGATACCGATGGACAACCGGCCGGTGGGGGCGTGGGCGGAGTTCTACGCCGTGCGGCGGCTGGCGCCGTTCGTGCGGGCGGCGCGGGACGCCGGGCGGCTCTCGGCCCGGGACGCCGGGGTGCTGGATCGGGTGGCGGAGCGTCTGCCCGCTGTCGCCGGTCCCGCCGAGCCGCCCGCGCGGATTCACGGGGACCTGTGGAGCGGGAACGTGATGTGGGTCGCCGACGGGGCCGTGCTGGTGGATCCGGCGGCGCACGGCGGGCATCGGGAGACCGATCTCGCGATGCTCGCCCTTTTCGGGCTGCCGCGCCTCGGTGCCGTGCTGGCCGCCTACCAGGAGGAGACGCCCCTGGCGGACGGCTGGCGGGAGCGGGTCCCCCTGCACCAGCTACACCCCTTGCTGGTGCATGTCTGCCTGTACGGCGGGAGCTACCGTGACTCCCTGCTCGACGCCGCCGCCCGGGTCCTCGCTCTCTGACAGGCCCGTCTGGTGGGCGAGGAAGGCCAGGGTGTCGGCACCCAGGGCGGTGGCGGCGGGGACGGGGCGGGGGCCGTGGCCCAGGGCCTCGTAGGACGTGAAGAGGATCGGGGCGGTGGGGGTGGTGGTGGCGTGCTGGAGGGCCGCGGTGAGTTTGCGGGCGTGCAGGGGGTCCACGCGGGTGTCCGCGGCGAAGGCGGCGAACAGGCAGGCGGGGTAGGGGGTGCCGGGCGTGACCTGGTGGTACGGGGAGTAGGCCAGGAGCCGGTCGAGGTCCTCGGGGTTGTCGGCGGTGCCGTATTCGGCGCGCCAGGCCCGGCCCATTCCGGAGAGCTCGTAGCGGGCCATGTCGGTCAGAGGGGCCAGGCAGACGGCGGCGCGGTACAGCTCGGGGCGCTGGGTGACGGCGACGGCGGCCAGCAGGCCCGCGTTGCTCGCACCGATCAGGCCCAGGCGGGCCGGGGTGGTCCGGCCGGTAGCGACGAGATGTGCGGCGGCGGCGTGCAGGTCGGCGAAGGTGTTCGGCTTGTGCTCGCGCCGCCCGGCGCGGTGCCACGCCTCGCCCTCGTCGCCGCCGCCGCGGACGCAGGCGACGGCGAACACACCGCCCCGCTCCACCCAGGCCAGGACGTTCGGGTCGAACGACGGGGTCATGGGCACGCCGAAACCGCCGTACGCGGTGAGCAGCGCGGGCCGTGCCCGGTCGGGGCGCCGGGACGGGGCCAGCAGGAACATGCGGATCCGGGTGCCGTCCGGCGAGGTGTAGGTCTCCTGCCAGGAGGCGATCCCCGTGCGGTGCCCCGGGAGGGGGTTCGCGGGCTCGTGGGTGCCGTACCGCAGGACGGTGGGCGGGGTGAGGTGGTCGGTGTAGGTGAACCAGGCCGTGGCGGGGGCCGCGGTGTCGGCGGTGAGGTCGCGGACGGTGCCCGCGCCGGGGAGGGGGACGGTGGCGAGCGGACGCCCGTAGGCACCGTCCCTGAGGGTCAGCTCGGCCACCGAGTGCCGCGTGTGCGAGACCAGCAGGCGGGGGGTCCGGATCCCGTCGTCGTCCAGCAGGACGAAGGCGGACAGCACGGCGCCGGGGTCCTCGGCGACGATCTCCACGGGGGAGGTTCGCGTTCCCGCCGGCCCCTTCCCAGAGGCCGGCCCTTTTTCGGAGGCTGGCCCTTTCTCGGAGGCCGGCCCTTTCCCGGGGGCCGGCCCTTTCCCGGGGGCCGGGTCTCTCTCGGGAGCCGGGTCTTTCGCGGGGATTGGGTCTTTCGCGGGGGCCGGGCCGTTCCCGGTGGGCAGGTCGTCCCCGAGGGGCAGGTCGTCCCCGAGGGGCAGGTCGTTCGCGCGCAGGGCCACGATGCGGCCCCGAGGGGCGCCCTCGGTGGTGTGCAGGTACACGACGCCCTGACGGCTCACCTGGGCGACGGCCCGCGTGCCCGGCGCGAGGGGGATCGGCGTGAAGCGGGGGGCGGCGGCGGGGGTGGACGCCAGGTCGGCGAGGTGGAGCCGGTTGGCGGGATCGGTGCCGGTGCGGGTGGACACCACGAGCCAGCGCCCGTGGTCCAGGCGCACCCGGTGGACGGCGCGCGGGTCGGCGCCGGACCCGAACACCGGGACGTCCTCGCCGCCGGCGAGCCGGTGCAGCCACACACGGGGGCCGGGGCGTCCGGTGGGCGGGGGGCCGGGGTGTCCGGTGGGGGGTGTGCGTACGTAGAAGAAGCCGGAGTCGTCCGGGAGCCATGCGACGGTGGAGTAGCGCACGCCGTCGATCGGCGCGCCGGTCACCGTGCCGGTGGGCAGGTCCACGATTCGCAGCACGGCCTGTTCGGTGCCGTCCAGGGACGTCTGGCAGGCGAGCAGGCGGCCGCTCGGGGACACGGACCACCCGTCCAGGGAGACGCGCCCCGGCGGGCCGAGGGTGGACGGGTCGTACACCACCCGCTCGGCCCCGCCCGGCCGCCGGGTGTGCAGCGCGAGGCCGTGCCCGGCGGGTGCGACGAAGAACTCCTGCCCCCCGCGCCGGACGGGCACCGACGAGATCCGGGTGCGGCCGAGCTCGGCGAGCCGGTCGGCGAACGCGGCCCGGGACGGCAGCGCGTCCAGGTACGCGGCGGTGAGCGCCTGCTGGCGGCGCGACCACTCCACGGTCTCCGGGGACACGGCGTCCTCCAGCCAGCGGTACGGATCCTCGATGACCCGGCCGTGCCGCACCTCGGCCGTGCCGTCCCGGCGCGCGGGCGGGTAGGCGGGGCTCATACCGGTGCCGGGACGTCGGGCCGGTCGCCCGCGCGCATGAGGCGCAGCACCGGGACGAGCAGGGGGAGGCTCAGCGCGGACAGCGCGAACGCCGCCCACAGGGCGGGGCGGACGCCGAGGGCCGTGCCGAGCAGGCCGCCGAGCAGAGCGCCCGCGGTGGCGCCCGCGGCGGTGACCAGCTGAACGCTGACCGAGACGCGGCCGAGCACCTCGTCGGGGACGCGAAGGGTCACGAAGGTGACGAGGCCGATGTTGGCCATGGCGGCGAACAGGTGCGGCAGGCCGATGCCGAGCGCGGCGACGGCCGCGGCGGCGGTGAGCGGGCCGCCCGCGAGGGGGAGCGCGGCGGTGCCGAGCGCGGCGCCGAGCAGGCCGAGCAGGGTGAGCCGTTCGGGGTCCAGGCGCCGGGACAGCAGTTCGCTGAGGAACGTGCCCGCCACGCCGGAGACGCCGAGCAGCACGAACAGCAGCCCGTACCACCCGGCGGGCACGCCGAGGACGTTCAGCAGGAACGGCGCGACCAGGGCCAGCGTCATGCCCGCCACGACCTGCTGCCCGGCCAGGAACGGGACCAGGCCGCGCAGGAACGGCTGCGTGGCGAGCAGCCGGAACCCGGCCCCGAGGTCCCGCGGCAGCCGCCTTCCCTCCGGGTTCGGCGCCGGGGCGGTGGGTGTCTCCGGGGACCGGATGAGCATCAGGGTGACGGCGCTGAGCAGCCGGGCCAGCAGGTCGACCAGGAAGGGGACGGCGAGCCCGAGGGCCGCCGCGGGCCCGGCGAGCGCGCGGCCGAGCGTGCCGCCGATGTACTCGCCGCGGTTGAGCCGTGCCCGCGCGGTGACGAGGCCGGCGGGGGCGACGATGCTCTTCAGGTGGACCATGTACACCGTCTCGACCATCACTCCGGCGGTGGCGACGAGGAACACGACGGCGGCGAGCGTCCACACGCCGAGCACGTCCGCCGCGACGGCCGCCAGGGTCGCGGCGAGCACGCCCGCGATGGCGAGGTCGCAGCCGATCAGCACCCGGCGGCGGGTGCGCAGCCGGTCGGCCCACGCGCTAATGAACAGGCCGAACAGCGGCAGCGGCAGGCTCGCGGCGGCGGCCAGCAGGCCCGTCTCGGCCGGTGAGGCGCCGAGGGCGTGCACGGCGACCAGGGGGACGGCGATCGCGGTGAACACCGACCCGAAGGCGGTGGCGGTCTGCCCGCCCCAGTAGAGGCGCAGGTCCCGGTTCGCAGGAGTCCTCGCCCACCGGCCGGGGCGGTGGGTACCGAGTCGGAGGCGGGTGGCGGAGGTCTTCATCGAGGGTCCTGACGTAAGGGTCGTGGCTGGGGGTGACGGTGCGGCCGGCCACCGGGTCGTCCGGGGGCCGGCCGCGCTCGATCGTCCGTGCCGGGAGTTCGGGTCGGGTGCGGCACCGTGCGGGCCGTCAGGGGTACCCGTCTCCATCGGTCACGTGGTGCGTCAGTTGGTGGAGCCGCAGTGCCAGCTCAGCGTGCTGAGCGGGGCGTCCTGCTCCAGCTCGGCGCCGAGCTCCTGGAGGGCCAGGATCGTGGTCATGTCGGTTCACCCCCTTCCAGGGGCTCGTTCGGGAGGGGGCCTCAGTTGGTGGAGCCGCAGTGCCAGCTCAGGGTGCTGAGCGGGGCGTCCTGCTCCAGCTCGGCGCCGAGCTCCTGGAGGGCCAGGATCGTGGTCATGTCGGTTCACCTCCTTTCTCACGTGCGAGGGGGACCGGCCGGTGGTGGCGGCCGGAAGTTCGGGGGCGCGGGTCAGGCGTCGAGCAGGAAGTGGCCCGAGGCGCCGTGCAGGACCCGGTGGAGGGCGAGCAGGACTCCCGCGCCGCCGCTCCACAGTTCGGCGCTGAACCGCAGGGATCCGTCGCCGAGGAAGCGCACGCCGTGGCCGTCGGGCACGGCGTACTTCACCAGGCCGCGGGCGGCGTCCAGCGCGGCGTGCGCGCAGGCGGCGTCGCCGGTGATCTCGGCGTGGTCGGCGAGGGCGAACGCCAGGCCGGCGAGGCCGGGGTACAGCCCGGGGACGCCGCAGTAGGTCTTGGCCGTGTCGGCGAGCACCCGGGGCAGGGCGGCGGCGATCCGTTCGCCGGGGACGGCGGCCTGGTACCGGGTCAGGGCCAGGGCGACGCCGGCCGATCCGGTGCCGAGGTACGGCAGGGCGCGCCGCGCGGTGTCGTCGTCGGCGAAGGACAGCGCGCCGTCCTTCAGTTCGAGGGCGAGGTCCAGCTCGGCGTGCAGCAGCCGGAGGCCGTGCGCCAGGTGGCGCTCCTCTCCGGTGCGCGCCGCCAGCCGGTGCAGGAACAGGGCGATGCCCGACCGCCCGTGCAGCAGGCCCCGCGCGTTGCCCGCGCCGAGCGCGGCCCGCGGATCGCCGAGCGAGGCGATCCCGTCCGCGGCCCGCACCGCGAGGTCCAGATGACGCTGGTCCCCGGTGCCCCGATGCAGCCGCAACGCGGCCATGCCGACCCCGGCCCATCCCTCGCCCAGCGTCGCCGTGCCGGTACCGGCCCGGTCCCCGAGGGCGGGGTGGCGGGCGGCCGTGGCCAGCAGGTCCTCGGCCTCGCCGAGCAGGCCGAGGTCCGCGAGGACCCAGCTCACCCCGGCCGCGCCGATGTGCAGGCCTGGCGGGAGCGCGTCCCGCTCGGCGGTGGCCCGGGCGAGGAACCGTCCGGTCAGCTCCGGCGGCACGTGCGACCCGGTGACCAGGAGCGCGTGCAGGACCCCGGCCAGCCCGTAGGTGACGCACAGCGTGTTCGTCTCGAACCCGTGCGGGACGGTGGGCAGAGGCCGGTCCGGGCTGAGCATGCCCAGCAGCCCGTCCCGGACGTGCCCGGCGAACCGCGTGAGGCTCTCCCGCGGCCGTTCGTCCAGGTCGTCCGGGGAGGGCAGGACCTTGTCCGGCGCCGGGTCGTGCTCGTCGTGGAAGCGGGTGGCGCGCCGCCAGAGCCGCCCGGGGACCGGCGCGTGCCGCCCCGCCTCCCGCCGCACCCAGCGCAGGTTCCCCGGGCTGCGGCTCACCACGTCGTGCATCGGCATGACCAGCGCGAGCGCGATGGCGGACAGGCCGTAGTCGTCCCAGGTGAACGGGCCGGTCAGCGGCACGGAGTCCGGCGGCGCGTAGCCCTGCGCGCCCATGCGGACGAGCGGGCCGGCGACCGGCGCGCAGGACTCGAAGTCGACCAGCCTGGCGCCCTCGGGCGTCACCATCACGTTGCGCGGGTTGAGGTCGCCGTAGCGGTACCCGGCCCGGTGGATGCGGCCGAGGAGGACGTCGAGCCGGTCGACGATCGTCAGGCATTCGACGTGGTAGGCGGTGTGGCCGGCCGCCCCGCGCCCGGCCTGGACCAGCGGCGCGTGCCGCGCCATCCAGGCGTGCAGCGAGTCGCCCTCGACGAACTCGGTGACCATGAAGTCGTGTTCCCACTCGGTGAAGTGGTCCAGCGGCTCGGGACACACCCCGGGCACGGCCCGGTGCAGCTCCCGCAGCGTCTCGTACTCCCGGCGCAGCCGCTGCGCCGCCGTGGTGCGGTCCCAGTACAGGCCGTTGTGCGCGCGTGCCTCCTTGATGAACACGACGCGCCCGGTGCGGGTGTCCCTGGCCTTGTACGACCCGCCGGAGTTGCTCGGCTGCACCGCCTGGAGGATCTCGTACCCGTTGATCACCACGGGCCCGGGCGGCGTGGCCGGGGGCTCGGGCGCGAAGGGGTCGGTGATCCCGGCGGGCGGGGCGAACGACACGCCCCGGGTGTCCGGCACGTCCCGGCCGTGGCCGTCGCGCACCAGCGACGCGAGGGTGCCGTCCGGTCGTGTCCCGCCGCGCCGGCGGAACGCGCCGTAGCGGTAGTGCACGACGCCGGAGCCCGGGAACCGCCGGTCGCTCAGGATGTACGGCCCCTGCTCGCCCGCCAGGTCCCGGGTGAGGCGCTCCATCAGCCGGCGGGCGGTCGCCTCGTCCGGCGGGTAGATCGCGCAGAACTTGCCCGACTGGGGGCGGGGCCCGTGCTTGTGGTGCAGGACGAGGAAGAACGTCTCGGCGGCGATGTGCTTGAACGCCACCCGCTCGGCGAAGCAGGCGCGGGCCACGATGCCGAGCACCGCGTCCGCCCGCTCCAGCCGCGCCGACACGTGGACCTTCCAGCCCTGGTCGGGGACCTCGACGCCGTCGGCGGTCCAGCGGGTCCAGATGTCCTGGTCCGTGGAGGTCCATCCCCCGGGGACGCCGCCCGGTGTGAACCGGCGGCCCGCCCCGGTGAGGCCGGAGAGCGGCGCGTAGTATTCGGGATCGGCCTGCGCGTAGCCGTGAAAACCGATCATCGTTACTCTCGCCCCTCGTGTCGTTTGTTTTCCGGGCCCCGGTGGGGCGACTTTCACCGGATATACGGAACGCCGACCGAACATCGTTCCAGTACGTGTATTTGTACACACTCGGCGGGGAACGGGCCCCGGGTCCGGTGAGGTGGGATCGTCATCTACCTGCGGAGACACCTTTGAAGGCCTATTTGCGATCTTCCGGGGCGCGGATGCGCCGCCATAAATCCCATGGACAGAAGAGCGGTCCGGCGCTGATTCTCAGGGCGGCGGAACGGCCACTGGACTCATGGAGGCTTACGGTGTGCACGTGCGGTGACGACGAGCTCGCGGAGTGTTTCAAGCAGGGTTCGCCGGACGCGTTCAAAGAAATCCACGACTCTTATCACGCGCCATTGTTCGCGACCGCAATGCGTATTCTCGGCAATCACGAATGGGCGGCGGACGCCGTCCAGCTGGCCTTCGTGCGGGCCTGGCGCGCGGCCCCGGACTTCGACGCCTCCCGGCCCCTGCTCCCCTGGCTGTACGCGATCGTGCGGCGCACCGCGATCGACGTCCATCGCAGCGAGCGCAGGACCGGCACCACCGTGCCGTCCGACGTGCTGGCGGACCTCGCCGAGCGGAGGGGCCGGGAGGACGACGGACGGGACTCCTGGCTCAGCGCGGAGGTGCGGTGCGCCCTCGCCGAGCTGGACCCGCACGAGCGGGCGGTGCTGCGGCTGACCTACTACGAGTCGCTGACCCAGCCGGAGATCGCCGAGGCGCTCGGCATCCCGGTCGGCACGGTGAAGAGCCGCACCTCCCGGGCGCGGAGCCGTCTCGCCCTGCTGCTGGAGCCCCGGCTGCGCCCGGCCGCCGCCGAGGACCCCTGCGACTGCCTGTGCGCCTGAGAGGCGGCCCGGGAATACCCAAGGGGGGTACGGTGTATTGTGGTGTGCACGCCTAACGGAAGGAACGACCCCCATGACCGCCACTTACACCGTCAAGGGCATGACCTGCGGCCACTGTGTCAGCTCCGTGCAGGAGGAAGTGGGTGCGGTGCCGGGCGTCACCGGGGTACGGGTTGACCTGGCCACCGGCCTGCTGACCGTGGACGGCGACGCCGCCGGCGACCACGCCGCCATCACGGCCGCCGTCGAGGAGGCCGGTTACCAGGTGGTAGACCGGTCATGAGGGGCACGGCGCGGGAGGGGGACACCATGGCCGGGGACGGACGGCAGGCGGCCGGCGGGTCGGTGGAGCTGACCATCGGCGGCATGACCTGCGCGTCCTGCGCCAACCGCATCGAGCGCAAGCTCAACAAGCTGGACGGCGTCACCGCGACCGTCAACTACGCCACCGAGAAGGCCAAGGTCGCCTACCCCGGCGGCCTCGACCCCCGCGACCTGGTCGCCGAGGTCGAGAAGGCCGGGTACACAGCCGCCCTCCCCGCCCCGCCAGAGGCCGCCGCGGACGGCCCGGAGGACGAGCTGCGCCCGCTGCGGCAGCGCCTGGTCACCTCGGCCGTCCTGGCGGTCCCGGTGATCGCCATGGCGATGATCCCGCCGCTCCAGTTCACCAACTGGCAGTGGCTCTCCCTGGTGCTGGCCGCGCCCGTGGTCGTGTACGGCGGATGGCCGTTCCACCGCGCGGCCTGGGTCAACCTGCGCCACGGCGCCGCCACCATGGACACGCTGGTGTCGCTCGGCACCCTCGCCGCGTTCGGGTGGTCGCTGTGGGCGCTGTTCCTCGGCGACGCGGGCATGCCGGGCATGACCCACGGGTTCGAGTTCACCGCCGAGCGCACCGGCGGGGCCTCCAACATCTACCTGGAGGCGGCGGCCGGCGTCACCGCGTTCCTCCTGGCCGGGCGGTACTTCGAGTCCCGCGCCAAGCGCCGCGCCGGGTCCGCCCTGCGCGCCCTGCTGGACCTCGGCGCCAAGGACGTGGCCGTGCTGCGCGGCGGCGCCGAGACCCGCGTGCCGAGCGATCAGCTCGGAGTGGGCGACCGCTTCGTGGTCCGTCCCGGCGAGAAGATCGCCACCGACGGCGTGGTCGAGGAGGGCTCCTCGGCGGTCGACGCCTCGATGCTGACCGGCGAGCCCGTCCCGGTCGAGGTGGGGCCCGGCGACGCCGTCACCGGGGCCACCGTCAACGCCGGCGGGCGGCTGGTGGTCCGGGCCACCCGGGTCGGGGCGGACACCAGGCTGGCCCAGATGGCCAAGCTGGTGGAGGACGCGCAGTCCGGCAAGGCCCAGGTGCAGCGCCTGGCCGACCGCGTGTCCGGCGTCTTCGTGCCCGTCGTCATCGCGCTGGCCGTCGGAACCCTCGGCTACTGGCTGGGCACCGGCGCCGGGACCGCCGCCGCGTTCACCGCGGCCGTGGCCGTCCTCATCATCGCCTGTCCCTGCGCCCTCGGCCTGGCCACCCCGACCGCCCTGCTGGTCGGCACCGGCCGCGGCGCGGCCCTCGGCATCCTGATCAAGGGCCCGGAGGTCCTGGAGTCCACCCGCCGCGTCGACACCGTCGTGCTCGACAAGACCGGCACCGTCACCGAGGGCAGGATGACCCTCGTCGCCGTCGTCCCCGCCCCCGGCGAGGACCCCGCCCAGGTGCTCCACCTGGCCGGAGCCCTGGAACACGCCTCCGAGCACCCCATCGCCCAGGCCGTCGCCCGCGCCGCCGCCGACGCTGCCGCCGAACTGCCCGTCCCCGAGGACTTCGCCAACCTGGAAGGGCTGGGCGTGCAGGGCGTCGTGGACGGCCACGCCGTCCTGGTGGGACGCCCCCAGCTGCTCGCCGAGTGGTCCCAGCACCTCCCGCCCGAGCTGGAGCGGGCGCTCGGCGAGGCCAGGGCCGCCGGCCGCACCGCCGTGGCCGTCGGCTGGGACGGCGCCGCCCGCGGCATCCTCGTGGTCGCCGACACCGTCAAGCCGACCTCCCGCCAGGCCGTGGCCGACCTGCGCGCCCTCGGCCTGCGGCCCGTCCTGCTCACCGGCGACCACACGGCCGCCGCCAGGGCCGTCGCCGCCGAGGTCGGCATCCCGCCCGAGGACGTCATCGCCGAGGTCCTCCCCGCCGACAAGCTCGACGTCGTCAAGCGCCTCCAGTCCGAGGGCCGCACCGTCGCCATGGTCGGCGACGGCGTCAACGACGCCGCCGCCCTCGCCCAGGCCGACCTGGGCCTCGCCATGGGCACCGGCACCGACGCCGCCATCGAGGCCTCCGACCTCACCCTGGTCCGCGGCGACCTGCGCGTGGCCGCCGACGCCATCCGCCTCTCCCGGCGCACCCTCCGCATCATCAAGTCCAACCTGTTCTGGGCCTTCGCCTACAACGTCGCCGCCATCCCCCTCGCCGCCGCCGGCCTCCTCACCCCCATGATCGCCGGCGCCGCCATGGCCTTCTCCTCCGTCTTCGTCGTCACCAACAGCCTCCGCCTCCGCCGCTTCACCTGACCCCAGGCCTTTTCAGGAGGTGACCACCTGGATTGGACATCTCGGGCCGATGGCGCGGCTGAGTCTGGCGTCCATGGTGACCAGAGAGCAGCCGAGGGCTTCGGCGGCGGCCACGTAAGCCGCGTCATATGCGGTGAGGTTGCCGCGAAGTTCCCATATCCGGGGCAGGAGGCAGTTCTCGTCGACGGTGTCGACCACGACCGCCATCAGGTCGGTGACCGCGTCGTCCGCCGTCTCCTGCGTGATCTTCTTGCCGAGCAGGCGTCCCCGGATCACCGAAAGAGTCTCGGTCTTGAGCAGGGATGGCCCGGCCCACCTGGGGTCGCCCCCCAGGGCCTCCCGCGCGGCCTCGGCCGCCCGGCCGGACCCGGTCAGTGCCTCGGCCAGCACGGAGGCGTCGATGACGATCACTCGTCTCCCTCGAACCGTGCGGATCGCTCCCGGCGGATCTCGTCGAGTTCCGTCACCGCCTCTCCGGGCCGCGCGTCGTAACCTCCGGCCCGGCGACGGGCCCGATCCAGAACCGCCAGGTTCCGCGCCCGGCGAGCCTCTGTGGTCACGAGTTCCAGCAGCAATCCCTGCAATGACATCCCACGCGCCCGAGCCTGCGCGGCGAGGGCTTCTCGCACGCTCTCGGGCACGTCCCTGATCTGCAACGCCACCATGCATGCATTTTACATGCATCGCTTCGGCCGCCGGATGCGCGGGAGCCGGGTGCCAAGGGGAAGGTAGGGCCCGATACTGGGGGGATGTGGCCCTTTTGCGGGCGGGGGCGGGAGCGCGGCGTGGTCAGGGGGGCCATCGCCGGTGGGGGGTCGGTGGTGGTGGCCGGGGTGGCCGGGGTGGGGAAGAGCCGGCTGGTGCGGGAGGTGGCCGGGGGGGTTGGGGGGTCGTATGCGGTGTTCAGGGTGGACGGGACGCGGGCTGCCCGGGATGTGCCGCTCGGGGCGTTCGGGCCGTTGCTGGCCGGGGAGCCGCCGAGGGCCAACGTGCTCGGGTGGGCGGGGCGGGTGGTGCGGTCGCTGGCGGGGGAGCGGCGGCTGCTGCTCGTGGTGGACGACGCGCACCTGCTGGACGACGCCTCGGCGGCGCTGGTCCACCAGGTGGCCGGGTACGGGCAGGTGCTCGCGACGCTGCGCGCCGGGCAGCCCAGGCCGGACGCGGTCACGTCGTTGTGGAAGGACGAGCTGGCCGTACGGGTCGACCTGAGGCCGCTGACCCGGGAGCAGGTGGACGAACTGCTGGTGGCGGCGCTCGGGCGGGTGCCCGGGGAGACCTGTGCCCTGCTGTACCGGCTGAGTGAGGGTAACCCTTTGTACCTCCGCGAGCTGGCCCGGACGCTGCGGCTCACCGAGGACGGCTGGCGGTGGCGGGAGGGGACGGTGCTGCCCGACCGCCTGGCCGAACTGATCGCCGGGCGGATGGGGGAGCTGGGCGAGGACGAGACCGCCGTACTGGAGCTGACCGCCTTCGGCGAGCCGGTGCCGCTCGCGGCCCTGGTCGCCGTGGCGGGGTGGCGTGCGGTGGAGACCGTCGAGGCGCGCGGCCTCGTCCGGGTCGCTCCCGAGCGGTCTTCACCCGGGGCGGCGGGTGGCGGCGGGGCGGCCTCCGCTCAGGAGGGCGCCGATCCCGGGGCGGGGGGAGCTCAGGGGAACGACGATCCCGGGACGGTAGGCGCTCAGGGGGACGCCGATCCCGGGGGTGAGATGGTGTGGCTCGGGCATCCGCTGTACGGCGAGGTGATCCGGGGGCGGTGCCCGCGGCTGCGGCGGCGGAGGCGGTTCGGGGAGCTGGCGGGGGCGGTGGGCGGGGACGAGGTGCGGGCGGCGGTGTGGCGGCTGGAGAGCGGAACACCCGGGGAGCCGGGGCCGCTGGTGCGGGCGTGCAGGCTGGCGTGGGCGCTGCACGAATACCCCCTGGCCGTACGGCTGGCGCGGGCCGCCGTGGCGGGGGGCGGCGGGAGCGAGGCGGAGCTGATGCTCGGCACGGTCCTGCTGTACGCGGGCAGGGGGGAGGAGGCCGACCGGCTCCTCGCGGCGGCGCTGGAACGGCCCTGCGACGAACGCACCCGCACCCTGCTGGCGGTGACCAGGGCCAACACGCTCAACTCCATGGGGCGGTTCGCCGAGGCGTCCGCGTTGCTGGACGAGCACGAGCCGGCCTGCGTGCGGCCGGAGAACCGCCAGGAGTTCGCCATCCAGCGCGCCGGCCATCTCATGATGGGCCGCAACGACACCGAGGGCGCGTCGAGGCTGGCCCGCTGGATCCTCGCCGACCCGGCGAGCCCGGCGATGGCCGCCCAGGCCAACATGGTCCACGGCTGGATCCATCTGTTCTCCGGCCGTCCCCTGGACGCCGCCGAGTTCGCCCGGCGGGCACTGGCGTCCCAGGAGCAGTGGCGTGACCACGTCCCGGTGCTGCTCCGGACCGCGTACGCCGTCAGGGCCCACGCCGCGCTGATCACCGGAGACCCGGACACGTACCAGGTCGTCGTCGCGGAGGGGCACGCCGCCCTGACGGAGGACGGCGCATGGGAGGTCGCGCGCTACGAGGAGCGCTTCGTCCGCGGCCGGCTGGCCCTGCTGCGCGGCCAGGTCGCGGAGGCCGTGCGGCTGATGAGCAATCCCGGCACGGTGAACGTCCCGAGCGGCTACGCCGCGATCGGGCACGCGGACCTGGCGCTGGCCATGGCGTTCGGCGGGGACGCCGAGGGCGCCGAGCGGGCCATGGCGGGCACGGAGGGCATCGAGTTCCCGCTGCTGCGCTGCCACGTCGACATGGTCCGGCCGTGGATCGCCGCCACGTCGGGTGAGCTGACGCGGGCGGTGGGCCTCTGCCTCGAGGTCGGCGACCGGGCCGCGCGGATCGGGCTGTTCAGCCTTGAGGCGATCGCCCGGCACGACGCGGTACGGCTCGGCGCGGCCAGGGCGGTCGCCGACCGGCTCGCGGAGCTCGTGTCGCTGTGCCAGGGGGAGTTCGTTCTCATCGCCGACGCCCACGCCCGCGCCGCCGCCGGCGGGGACGGACGTGGCCTGGACGAGGTCGCGTCCCGCTTCGAGCGGCGCGGCATGCTGCTGCACGCCGCCGAGGCCGCCGCCCAGGCCGCCGAGGCCCACCGGTCCGCCGCCCGCCCCGCCTCCTCCCGCGCCTCCTCGGCGCGCGCCGCCGCCCTGGCCGGCCGCTGTGAAGGCGCCCGCAGCCCCGTCCTGGCCCGCCTGAGAGGCCCCGGCCTCACCAGCCGGGAGCTGGAGGTGGCCCTCCTCGCGTCCTCCGGCCTGTCCAGCCGGGAGATCGCCGGACGGCTGGTCCTCTCCGTCCGCACCGTGGAGAACCACCTCCAGGCGGTGTACCAGAAGCTGGGCGTCACCCGCCGCGGCGACCTCGGCCCCCTGCTGTAGGACAGGCGCCTGCCCCTGTGCGGCGCCACCCGGGGTCAGGGTGCGGTGAGGCGGAAGCTCGACGGGCCGGTGACGACGGGGCCGAGGCCCCGGTATTCGAGCTCCGCGGCACGCTGGCCCTCGATCCCGTAGACGTTCAGGTTCCGGGTGAAGGCCGTCATGAGCGTGTCCGTGAACGTCACCGTCTCCGACGAGCGGGGCCGGCCCTGCAGGATGTACTCGGCGGTGGACACGTCACGGGGCCTGCGCAGGCGGATCCACCGGCCGTCCAGGTTCACGGCGCCGTTGGAGCGGACCTTGACGGGGACGGACCGGCCGCACAGGTCGTCGCCGGTGCGCGAGAAGCTCGGACGCGGCACGTTGGTCTGGACGCGGGGGGCGAAGCCCGAGACGCCGCGGCGGGACTCCGCCCAGATCGTGTACGTCGTGACCACCGCGTCCCCGCGCCGCACCGCCTGGCCGGTCAGCCCGGCCCGGATGATGTTCCCGGTGTCGAACCCGCCGAGGCCGATCCACGCGTGGTACGGCCCCACCGGACCGTCCCCGGAGACGCAGGGGATCTCGATGGACGCCTGTATCCCGGCGAAGTCGGGCCAGGTCCGGTCGTCGGCCGAGTCGCGCAGCTTGTGGTAGAGCAAGCCGGTCCACGGCAGGTACCAGGGCACCGCCGCTGCTCCGGCCCGGTGCGCCGGGGCGGTCGTGATCCCGGCCGGGGCGGCGCCGGTGGCGTGGGCCGGTGTGATCCCGGTCAGAGCGGCGCCGGTGGCGTAAGCCGGTGTGATCCCGGTCAGAGCGGCGCCGGTGGCCTGCGCGGGTGTGATCCCGGTCGGAGCGGCGTGTGCGGGCATGAGGGTGAGCAGGTCGCACAGGGCGGCCACGGTCGTGCCCGCGTGCAGGAGCGCGCGTGCGCGCCGTTGGCGGGCGCCCCCTCGCCTGGCCCGCGACGCGTGCGTCCTGCGGGAGGGGGAGGGCTCGGGGGTGTGCTGGAAGGTGAGTGCCACGGGACCGGTCCTTTTCGGTAGATGCGATCCTTCGCACTTCCAGTGAAGGAGGACCGGCCCCGCGGGACCTGAGTAGCGAAGTACTCAGATCCGGGCCCCGCCCGCCGCCGCCCTACTCCTGAGCAGGGCGCGGCCCACCGGGTCACCCGCCCCGCGCGTCCGTTCCCGTGCCGCCTCCGGAGGTGACGGTGTCGCGGACGCGGCGGGTGGCGGTGACGAGGTTGGTGAGAGCGGCCTCCACCTGGGGATAGGTGCGGGTCTTCAGGCCGCAGTCCGGGTTGACCCAGACACGGCCGGGAGGCAGGACGTCCAGCAGGGCCCGCAGGGACTTCTCCACCTCGGCGGCGTCAGGCACGCGGGGGGAGTGGATGTCGTACACGCCGGGGCCGAGGCCGCGGGCGAACGCGGCGACGGCGGGCTCGGTGAGGATCCTGCCGTGGGAGCGGGCGGACTCGATGCTGGTGACGTCGGCGTCCAGGCCGTCGATGGCGGCGAGGATCTGGTCGGCGTCGGAGTAGCACAGGTGCGTGTGGATCTGGGTGCGGTCCCCGGCGCCGGAGGTGGCCCTGCGGTACGCCTCCACCGCCCACGCCAGATACGCCTCCTGGTCCGCGGCCCGCAGCGGCAGCAGCTCGCGCAGCGCGGGCTCGTCCACCTGGATGATCGAGATCCCGGCGTCCTCCAGGTCGCGCACCTCGTCCCGGACGGCGTCCGCGACCTGGAACACGACGTCGCGCAGCGGCAGGTCGCGCCGCACGAAGGACCACGCCACGATGGTGACCGGCCCGGTGAGCATGCCCTTGACCGGCATGGCGGTGAGCGACCGGGCGTACTCGGCCCAGCGGACGGTGATGGGCGCGCCGCGCCGTACGTCGCCGTGCAGGATGGGCGGTCTGGTGCAGCGGGAGCCGTAAGACTGCACCCATCCGTTCCGGGTGACCGCGAAGCCGTCCAGGTGCTCGGCGAAGTACTGCACCATGTCGTTGCGTTCCGGCTCGCCGTGGACCAGCACGTCCAGCCCCAGGCGTTCCTGGAGGCGGACGACCCGTTCGATCTCGCCGCGCACCCGGCGGTCGTACTCGGCCTCGCCCAGTTCCCCGGCGGCCAGCGCGGCCCGCGCCGCGCGCAGCTCACCGGTCTGCGGGAACGACCCGATGGTGGTGGTGGGCAGCGGCGGCAGCCGCAGGTGGGCGGCCTGCGCCGCCGCCCGCACCTCGTACGGGCTGCGCGCGGGCGGCGCGGGAGGCCGCGTGGGCACGGGCGCGGCGGGCGGGGGCAGGGACGGCCCGCCACCGGGCGGCAGCACGGCCAGCCGGGCCGCCAGCCCGGTCACCTCGGCCACCTTCTGGTCGGCGAACGCCAGCCGCCGCACCAGCGCGGGTTCCAGCGTGGTCTCCGCCGCCAGGTCGTACGGCACGTGCAGCAGCGAGCAGGAGGTGCTCACCGACACGCTCCCGGCCCGCTCGCGCAGCGCGGCGAGCGCCGCCAGGGCGGGCTCCGGCTCGGTGCGCCACACGTCCCGCCCGGACACCACGCCCGCGACGACGGTCTTGCCCGCCAGCGCCTCGGGCCAGGCGGCGGTGAGGTGGTCGTCGCCGCGCACCAGGTCGAGCCCGATCGCCTCCACGGGTGTGTCCGCGAGCACGGGCAGCGCGGCGCCCGCGCTTCCGAAGTACGTCGCGACGAACAACCCGGGACGGTCCGGCAGCGCGCCGAGCCGCCGGTAGGCCGCGCCCGCCGCGTCGAGCTCCGCCTCGGTCCGGCCGGCCGCCAGCGCGGGCTCGTCCAGCTGCACCCAGTCGACCCCCTCGGCGGCCAGGGCCGCGAGCACGTTTTTGTAGGCGCCGAGGACGTCCGGAAGCCGGTCCAGCGGCGCGAACCGCCGCGCGCCCCCGGGCACCCCCTGCGCCAGCAGCAGGAACGTCACCGGCCCGACCAGCACCGGCCGTGTGGACAGGCCCAGCTCGCGGGCCTCGCGCACCTCCGCGACGGGCTTGCCGGGGTCGGCGGCGAACACGGTGTCCGGGCCGATCTCCGGGACGATGTAGTGGTAGTTGGTGTCGAACCACTTGGTCATCCGCAGCGGCGCCACCCGGTCGGTGCCGCGTGCCATGGCGAAGTAGGTGTCCTCGGCGGACGGCCCCCGGTAGCGCTCGGGCACCGCGCCGAGCATCACCGCGGTGTCCAGCACGTGGTCGTAGAGGGAGAACGTGTTGGACGGCGGCCGGTCCAGCCCGAGGGCGGCCAGCCGCGTCCAGCTCTCCCGCCGCAGGTCCAGCCCGGCGCGCCGCAGCCCCGCGGCGGTGGCGCGGCCGTCCCAGTACGCCTCCAGCGCCCGCTTCAGCTCCCGGCGGCGGCCGATCCTCGGGTAGCCGAGCACCGTGGCGGCCGGGAAGGGCGAGATGCGTGGGGTGGTCATTCGGGCTCCTAGCGTCGGGTCCGGGGCGTCCCCAT
This sequence comes from Sphaerisporangium aureirubrum, assembly GCF_042658925.1. NCBI lineage: Bacteria > Bacillati > Actinomycetota > Actinomycetes > Streptosporangiales > Streptosporangiaceae > Sphaerisporangium > Sphaerisporangium aureirubrum. The sequence continues at coordinate 11,725 of NZ_JBHSRF010000071.1, read as the reverse complement.
GGCCAGGGCACGCCGAGGCGTTCGCGGGCATCGTGCCCGCCGCGATCACCCGTAAGAGCGGTGCCATTGACGCCGCTTATGGATCGGGGAGCCATACTGGAGCGTGGCCACGGCACCGCCCCTGCGTGACGTCCAGTGCTTCGCGCACGTCGCCCGGCACCTCGGGTTCTCCCGCGCCGCGGCGGAACTCGGCATGTCCCAGCCCGCGGTGAGCCAGGCCGTCGCACGTCTGGAGCGCCAACTCGGCGTGGCGCTGTTCGAGCGGAGCAGCCGCGCGGTGCGCCTCACGCCGGCCGGCGCCGGGCTGCTGCCGTACGCGGACACGCTGCTGGAGACGGCCGCCGCCTTCACCGCCGAGGCGGCCCGCCTGGCCGCCCCGCCCCGCTCATCCATTCAGCTCGCTTATGCACCGCTGGTCGGAGCGCTCGCCGCCCGGGCGGCGCGGCGGCTGGCCGGACGGGAGCCCGCGATCGACGTCGAGCTGCGTCCCCTCGGGTGGCGCGCCGCCACCGAGGCCCTGGCGCGCGGCGAGGTGCCGGCCGCCCTGCTGAGCGCACCGTTCCCCCTCGGCTGCACCACCGGCGCCCGCTTCCACGTCGCGGTCGCCCACCTGGCCGTGCCCGCGGGGGACCCGCTCGCCGCGCTGCCCCGGGTGACGCCCGCCCTGCTCGGCCGCCACAAGGTCCTCATGCCGAGGGTCCGGCCGCCCGGCGGCATGTGGGCCCGCCTCGCGGGGACGCTGCGCGGCGCGTACCAGCACCAGGAGGTCGCCGACGACATCGACGACTACGCGGCCCTGCTCGACCTGGTGGCCGCCGGGATCGGCCTGCTGCCCGCGCCCCGCCTGCTCGCCACGTCGATCCGGCGGCCCGACGTCAGGTACGTCCCCTTCGACGCCGGCGACCTGCGGCTGACCTTCGGCCTCGCGTGGCCCGCCGGCCGCGTCCCGGCCGAGGTGACGACCCTCGTGCACGCCGTGCAGGAGACGTTGTGGACGAGATAGCACCGGATGACACCAGCTCAGACCGCTTGGCGGGGGTTCGCGGCAGGCACGCCCGGCCGGGACGGGTCGCGTCCGGAACCGGCCGCCAAGGGAAGGATGGCATTCCGGCGTGGCAACGCCTCTGATCGGGGAAGGGGACAGCCTGGACGCGAAAGGAAGCCGGTAGGAGGTGGTCCCGATGCGGGACGTGGGCCGATGGGTGATGCGCCGCGTACGGCTGTACCGGCCCGACGGCAACGCCCTTCGCCGGCGCACCGATCGCATCGAGTCCTTCGTCGTGCTGGTGTGCGGCCTGCTGTTCACCGGGAGCCTGGCGCTCGCCTTCGCGACCGGCGGCGCGCTGTACCGCGCCGGGGTCGCCGCCGAGCGGTCCGGCCACTGGGTGGCGGCCCGCGTGCTGCGCGACGCCCCCGCGCCGAGGACGTCCGTCGACTCCGTGCGCGCCGAGCTGCGCACCCCCGTCTCCTGGACCGACGTCCGGGGCCGCACGATGATCGCCGAGGCGCCGGTGTTCCTCGGCACCCGGGCGGGCTCGACCGTGCGGGTGTGGCTGGACGCCAAGGGCCGCCCCGGCGGGACGCGGCCGGACCGCGCCATGACGGTGGCCCGCGCCATGGCCGGCGCGACCGGCACGGTGACGGTGACCGGTGGCCTGCTGCTCGGCTGCTTCGCGCTGGTCCGCCGCTCGCTGGACCGCCGCAGGTACGCCGCCTGGGACGTCGCCTGGCTCGCCGCCGGCAAGCCGCGCGGCGCCAACCCCGAGACCACCTGACCGCCGCGGCCCCGGCCTCCGTCAGACCGGCCGCGAGCCTTCTCACCAGCCACGCGGCACGGGCCGCGCACGCGCTTACTCCTCGCTAATCCACGGCTCCGTAGACATGGTGCCAGTCGCCGGGCGTGCGTCCCGGTGGCGGGAGGAGAGCCGAGATGAAGGTCAGGCGTATGGCGCTGGTCGCCGGAGTGCTCCCGGTGCTGGCGCTGACCGCGTGCGGCGGGGGACAGAACACCCCGAGCGTGGCGTCGGCGGGCACCCCGACCGCGGCCAAGTCCGCGTCGCCGAGCCCGTCCGCGACGAGCGACCCCGTGAAGTTCGCCCAGTGCATGCGCGAGCACGGCATCGAGATGAGCGACCCCGGGCCCGACGGGCGCATCTCGATCAAGATGAACAAGAAGGACGAGAGGAAGCTGGAGCAGGCGCACCGGGAGTGCGGCCGGTACATGGCGAAGGGTGGCCCCGGCGGTGGCCCGGAGGACCCGAGGGCGCGGGACGCGGCGTTGAAGTTCGCCCGCTGCATGCGCGAGCACGGCGTCAACATGCCCGACCCCGAGCCCGGCGGCGGAATCATGATACGGAAGGACAAGAACATGGACCGCAAGACCATGGAGCGGGCGCGGAAGGCCTGCGAGAGCCTCCTGCCCGGCCGCGGCCCCGACGGCGGGCCTGGCGACGGCCCCGGCGACGGGCCCGGCGGCTCCCGTACGGGCGGCGAGTGAGCTAGGGCACCGGGAACCTCATGGTGACGACGAGGCCGCCCTCGGCGCGTGCGGCGGCCTCCACCTCGCCCCGGTGCGCGACGACGATCGCCCGCACGATCGAAAGACCGAGCCCCGAGCCGTGCGCCGCCCCGACCCGGTCCTGGAGCCTGCGGAACGGCTCGAACAGCTCGCCGACCTCGTACCCGGGGATCTGCGGCCCGGTGTTCTCCACCCGGACCACGACCGCCTCCTGCTCCCGCGTCACGGCGATCTCGACGGTGCCGCCCTTCACGTTGTACTTCAGCGCGTTCTCCAGCAGGTTGAACACGCACCGCTCGATGAGCACCGGATCGCCCGCCGCCTCGGCGGGGACCGTCCGCCGCAGCACCAGGATCCGCCTGCGCCTCGCCATCGGGTCCAGCGACTCGACGACGGCGTCCACCAGCTCGTCCACCTGGACGGGCTTGGGGGTGATGACCTCCTGCTCGGAACGGGTCAGCAGCAGCAGTCCCTCGATCAGGCGCTCGTGCCGCGCGTTGGTGCTGAGCAGCGCCTTGCCGAGCCGCACCAGATCCTCCGACGGCTCGGGTTCCTCCATCGCCACCTCAAGCAGCGTCCGGTTGATCGCGAGCGGGGTGCGCAGCTCGTGCGAGGCGTTCAGCGCGAAACGGCGCTGCGCGTCGAACGCCCGCTGCAACCGGTCCAGCATCCCGTCGAACGTGTCGGCCAGCCGTTTGACGTCGTCGTTCGGCCCGGACAGCGCGATGCGCTCGTGCAGGGTGCTCTCCGACAGGCGGCGCGCGGTCACGGTGACCCGGTGCAGCGGCCGCAGCGCGCGGCTGGCCATCATGTGGCCGAGCACGATGGCGAGCACGCCGACCGCCACCATGATGATCACCGAGTTGTTCAGCAGGTCTTCCAGCACCTGCGCCTTGGCCTCGTCGATCCGCGCGATCATGTCCCTCTTCATTATGGCGATCACCGGGCGCCCGGGTTCCGTGACGATCGGCTCCTCCGGCCCGGCCACCCGCACGTAGAACTCCCGGTTCAGCGCGGTCGCCGTCAGCAGGTACGTCGCCCACAGCAGCACCGAGCCGGCCGCGAAGAACAGGCTGCTGTAGATGAGGGTGAAGCGTGCCCGCAGCCCCGGGCCGCGCCGCGCCCCCTCCGCCACGCGGCGCGCCGTGCTCCTGAGCCGCGCCTCCCACGCGCCGCCCGTCGTGCGCCCGCTCACGAGGGCTCCCCGCCGATGCGGTACCCGATGCCGGGGACGGTCTGGATGACGTCCGGCGGGCCGAGCTTCTTGCGCAGCGTGGTGATGGTGACCCGCAGCGCCCCGGTGCCCGACTCGACGTTCTGGTCCCACGCCCGCGCGACCAGCTCCCGCGCCGAGGCCGCGACCTCCGACCGCATCAGCTCGGCCAGCACGGCGAACTCCTTGCGGGTCAGCGTCACCGGCCTGCCCTGCCGCGTCACCAGGCGGGCGGCCAGGTCCAGCCGCACGCCCTCCCGTTCCAGCACCGCCGCGCGCGGCGGGCCGGTGCGCCGGGCCAGGGTGCGGATGCGCGCCACCAACTCGGTGAAGGCGAACGGCTTGGTGAGGTAGTCGTCGGCGCCGAGCGACAGCCCGTCCACCCGGTCGAGCACCTCACCCGCGGCGGTCAGCATCAGCACCCTGCTGAGCGACCCCGCCTCCGTGAGCCTGCGGCACACCTCGTCGCCGTGCAGCTCGGGCAGGTCGCGATCGAGGACGATCACGTCGTACTCGACGTAGGCGACCCGCTCCAGCGCCTCGGCGCCGTCGTAGACGACGTCCACCGCGATGGCCCGCCGCCGCAGCCCATGGGCGATGGCTTCGGCGAGCCGGTCCTCATCCTCCACCACGAGCACGCGCATCTCCACGGTCCCTTCCGCCACGGCCCGGACCTGCGGAGGGCTCCCGGGCCGATTTCAGGCCTTCAGCCTGGTCCATCGCGTGTTAGTCACCGGTAAGGGCCGTCGCTTATCCGCCGCTAATCAGACCCTGACTACAAATCAGCCTTGCCGAGGGCGATCGTCCCGAGGCCTGAGAGGTGAACGGTGATGCGGATACGGCGGCCTGCGCTGCCGGCCGGGATCGCGGTGACGGCGATCCTGGCCGGGACGGCGGCGGCGGTGATGACGGGCGGCGGCCGGGCCGGGCCGTCCGGGCCCACGACGGCCCCGCCGCCGGCCAAGACGGCGGCCATCGAGCGCGGCGACCTGACCGACAGCATGTCGGTCGACGGCACGCTGACCTACGAGGGCGAGCGCAAGATCTACGGGGGCGCGGCCGGCACGGTGACGTCGATCGCGCCGGAGGGCGCGATCGTGACCCGGGGCCGGCCACTGATCAAGGTGGACCGCAAGCCACAGGTGCTGATGTACGGGTGGCTGCCGCTCTACCGGACGCTTCAGCGCGGGGTCTCCGACGGGACGGACGTCGAGCAGCTGGAGCGCAACCTCAAGAAGCTCGGGTACGGCGACGACATGACGGTGGACACGGAGTTCACCTACGCCACGTACCTGGCCGTGCTGGACTGGCAGGACGACCGCGGCCTGCCGGAGACGGGGGCGGTGGACGCGAGCCAGGTGGTGTTCCTGCCCGGCCCGGCGCGGGTGTCCGCGGTGAAGGCGGAGGTGGGCGACAAGGTGGCGCCGGGCCACCAGGTGCTCACCGTCACCTCGACCCGCCGTACGGTGCACGTGGACCTGGAGGCCGACCTGCAGCCGCTGGCCCGCAAGGGGGCACGGGTGACCGTCGAGCTGCCCGACGGGACCGAGCTCAAGGGGAAGATCAGCGAGATCGGCACGGTCGTGGACGCCGGGAGCGACGCGCCCGGCGACGAGTCGGAGCCGACCGTCGGCCTGGAGATCGCGCTGGCGTCGCCGAAGAAGGCGGGGCGGCTGGACCAGGCGCCGGTCAGCGTGACCCTGACCAGCGAGAAGGCCAAGGGCGTGCTGTCGGTGCCGATCGAGGCGCTGCTGGCGCTGCGCGAGGGCGGCTTCGGGGTGGAGCTCGTCGACGGCGGCACGTCGAAGGTCGTGGCGGTGGAGACCGGCGCGTACGGCCAGGGGCGGGTCGAGGTGTCCGGCGCCGGGCTGGCCGAGGGGATGAAGGTCGGGGTGCCGGACCGGTGAGCGCCATCGTCGAGATCACCGACCTGCGCAAGGTCTACGCCGGGCAGGTGGAGGCCCTGCGCGGGGTCAGCATGGCCATCGAACCGGGGGAGATGCTGGCCATCGTGGGGCCGTCCGGGTCGGGCAAGTCCACGCTGCTGCACATGATCGGCACGCTGGACCGGCCGACGTCCGGCGGGGTGCGCATCGCGGGGTACGAGGTCGGGGCGCTGCGCGACCGGGAGCTGTCCGCGCTGCGCTCCCGGCACCTCGGTTTCGTGTTCCAGCAGTTCCACCTGGCGGCCGGGACCACGGCGCTGGACAACGTCGCCGACGGCCTGCTGTACAGCGGCCGTCCCTCCCGCGAGCGCCGCGACCGCGCCGCCGCCGCCCTGGAGCGGGTCGGCCTCGGCCACCGGCTCGGCCACCGGCCGCACCAGCTGTCCGGAGGCGAGCAGCAGCGGGTGGCCGTGGCCCGCGCCGTGGTCGGCGACCCCCCGCTGCTCATGGCCGACGAGCCCACCGGCAACCTGGACTCCGCCGCGGGCGCCGAGGTCCTGGCCGTCCTCGCCGACCTGAACACCTCGGGCACCACGGTGGCGATCATCACCCACGACATGGAGATCGCGGACTGGACCCCGCGCCGCGTCCGCATGCGCGACGGCCTGATCGCCGCCGACGACGGCCCCGGCCGCGGCCACCCGGCCGCGAGCACACTGAACCGGCTGGGCCGCGGCGCCGACGGCCTCGCCTCCCACACCGGCGGCCCCGGACCACGAGGGCCCGGCGAGGGGAGCGAACGGTGAGCGAGACCACACGACCGGCGGACGGCATCACGGATGCCATGGCGCGACCGGGGGGTGAGGCCGTGCGGCAGGCGCCTCGCCGCTCCAGGCGGAACGACGGCGCGCCGCGACTGGTCCCGGCGCGGCTCGGCCCCCGGGACGTGCTGCGGGTCGGGGCCGCCGGGCTGCGTACCCGGCCGGCCCGGGTGGCGTTGTCGGCGCTCGGCATCGCCATCGGCATCGCCACGATGGTGGCGGTCATCGGGATCTCGTCGTCCTCACGGGCGGGCCTGCTCAGCCGCCTGGACGCGCTCGGCACCAACATGCTGACCGTCAAACCGGGCCAGACCATGTTCGGCGAGGACGCCAAGCTGCCGCTGAAATCGGTGGAGATGGTCCGGCGCGTCGGCCCGGTCACCGCCGCCAGCGCGACCGGCGACCTCGACGCGACGGTGCGCCGCACCAGCAAGATCTCCGAGGCGGTGACCGGCGGCATCCAGGTGCAAGCCGCCAGGGAGGACCTGCTCGCCACCCTGCGCGGCACCGTCCGCACCGGCACCTGGCTGAACGCCGCCACCGCCCGCGGCCCCGCCGTGGTGCTGGGCGCGGTCGCCGCCGAACGCCTCGGCCTCACCCGCACCGGAGTACAGGTCTGGCTCGGCGACCGCTGGTTCACCGTGATCGGCATCCTCGACGCGATGCCACTGGCCCCGGAGATCGAGCGCTCCGCCCTGGTCGGCTGGCCCGCCGCCGAGCGTTACCTGGACTTCGACGGCCACCCCACGATGATCTACGAACGCTCCCCGGACGAGGCCGTGACGGCCGTCGGCGAGGTCCTGGCCCGCACGGTCAACCCCGAGAACCCCGACGAGGTCGACGTCAGCCGCCCCTCCGACGCCCTGGAGGCCAAGGCCGCCGCCGCGGGCGCCTTCACCAACCTTCTCCTCGGCCTCGGCGCCGTGGCCCTCCTGGTGGGCGGCGTGGGCGTGGCCAACACCATGGTCATCTCCGTCCTGGAACGCCGCAGGGAGATCGGCCTGCGCCGCTCCCTCGGCGCCACCCGGGGCCAGATCCGCCTCCAGTTCCTGACCGAGTCGCTCCTGCTCTCGTTCTGCGGCGGCGCCATAGGCTCCGCCGTGGGCGCGGCCGTCTCCGTCGCCTACGCCTTCTCCCGGGACTGGCCCGGCGTCGTCCCGTTGTGGTCCGTGGGCGCCGCCCTGGGCGCCACGCTGGTGATCGGCACCCTCGCCGGCCTGTACCCGGCCATGCGCGCCGCCCGCCTCTCCCCGACGGTGGCCCTGGCGGGCACCTGATCGGGTCAGCGGGGCATGGCCACCGTGAGGAGGATCGAGGAGTCCTCCACGGCCTCGACGCGGTGCCGTTCCGAGGGAACGATCACCAGGTCGCCGGTGAGGGCGTCCCACGACACCTCACCGGCCACCACCCGGACCCGTCCCGACAACACGAAGACGGTCGCCTCGCCGTTGCCCTCGTGTTCGGTCTGCGCCGAGCCCTTGATGAGGGCGATCACCGTCTGGCGCAGGACGCGCTCGTGCCCGCCCACCACCGTGTCGGCCGCGAGCCCGCCGGTCGACGCCGCCGCTCGCGCCATCTGCTGGCGGGACACGGCTACCAAAGAGAACTTGTGCATCGGCGGCTCTCCTCTGCCTTCGACCGGCTCACCGGAACAGGGGCTCACCTCCTGATGCCTACCCTCGTGCCGGGTCTCACACCGTCGCCGCGCGCGGATCCCATCCGGCGGGCAGCGGCTCGGGCAGCGGCGCGTCCGTCTCGATGCGCCGGAACTCCCCGCGTTCGGCCGACTCGATGATCGCCGTCATCGCCTCCAGAACGTGCAGGCCGAGCAGCCCGGTGGCCCGATGCGGAAGATCGGCACGCAACGCGCGCGCCATGTCCAGCAGCCCGATGCCCCGCCCGGCGGTGGCCCCCTCCACGGGCAGCTCCCGCCAGTCCTCGTCGTCGGCGGCCCGCACCCGCAGCGGCCCGGAGAAGGTGTTGGGGTCGGGCAGCGACAGCGTCCCCTCGGTGCCGAGGATCTGGATCATCGTGACCCCCGCGGACGAGTCGAAGCTGAACGTCGACGACGCGCTCGGCCCGCCCACGAAGTCGATCAGCGCCATGACGTGCGTGGGAACCTCGACCGTGAACTCGGTCCCGCCCCGGGGGCCCGACCCGATCACCCGCCGCGGCCGGGCCTGCCGCGCCGTGGCCGCCACCTTCGCCACCGGTCCCAGCATGGAGGCCAGGGCGGTGAGGTAGTACGGGCCGATGTCGAACAACGGCCCCGCGCCCCGCTGGTACAGGAACTCCGGATTGGGATGCCACGACTCGGGCCCGGCGTTCTGCATCACCGCCGTGGCCGCCACCGGCGTCCCGATCACTCCCGCCGCCAGCGCCCGCGCCGCCGACTGGAGCCCCGCCCCGAGGAACGTGTCCGGCGCGCTGCCCACGCGCAGCCCCCGCACCACGGCCTCGGACAGCACCTCCCGGCCCTCCTCGGGCGTGAGCGCGAGCGGTTTCTCCCCGTACACGTGCTTGCCCGCCCGCAGCGCCGTGATCGCGACGTCGGCGTGCGCCGCCGGCACGGTCAGGTTGACGACGATCTCCACCTCGGGCAGCGCCAGCACGGTGTCGACGTCCCCGCCGACCGGTACCCCCCATTCCCGCGCCACCTCCGCGGCCCGGGCGGCGTCCAGGTCGGCCACGCCGAGCACCCGCAGGTCGGGGAAGGAGCTCAGGTTCCGCAGGTACTCGCCGCTGATCTTCCCGGCGCCGACCAGGGCGACGCCGACCGGCCCGGACGTCACACCCGCTCCAGCTCGGCCAGGTAGGCGTATCCGGCGGCCAGCGCCTCCAGCATGTCGGTCGCGCACTCGTCCAGCTCGACGATGCGCCACGCCTCCGGGCTGGCCGCGAGGATGTCCGGCACCGGCATGACGCCGGTCCCGACGGCGGTGTGCGGCTCGCCCTTGACCCCCGGCCCGTCCTTGACGTGCAGCGCGCGCACGCGGTCCCCGAGCCGCCCGAGCAGCCGCGGCACGTCGGCGCCGCCCACCGCCGCCCAGTACGTGTCGATCTCCAGGAACACCTCGGGGGCGAGCTGGTCGGCCAGCACCTCGATGGCGTGCCTGCCGCCGAGGCGCGGCTCGATCTCCCACCAGTGGTTGTGGTACCCGAGCCGCAGGCCGTAGGGGGCGGCCTTCTCGGCGAGGCCGTTCAGCAGGTCGGCGGCCCGCCGGACGCCGTCCAGGGTGGTGAAGTCCTCCTCGGGGATGCCCGCGGGGACGATCACCGAGTCGGTGCCGATGGCGGCCACCGCGTCCAGGACCTTGCCGGGATCCTGCCTGATCAGGTCGATCGCGTGGGTGCCGGAGACCACGAGCCCCAGGTCGTCGACGACGCGCCGGAATCCCTCGGGGTCGTCCAGCGGATCGTACGGCTCCACGGCGCCGTAGCCGATCCCCGCTATCCGGCCCAGCACCTCGTCGCGATCGCTCTTCATCCGGTCGCGGACCGTGTACAGCTGCACGCCCAGCGGTTTGGCCATCGGGTCGCGTCCTCCCTGGGATAGGTGGCGGCGCAAGGCCGCTTTCGGCTAGTTCACAGTTTCCGATATGGACTGGTTAAACGCTAAATCGCCAGATTTGGAATGACAACGGGTTAGTTGCTCGCCGAAACGGGAAACGCGCGCGTGGCCTGAGGTGATCGGCGGGCCTCCGGGCGGGTACCGTGCCGGGAACCGGGCTTCTTCGCCGCGCGTGGGCCCGGCCGTGCGGGCCGTTCAAGGAGGCGACACAGTCCATGGCCGACTTCGTGGGAGCCGTCGATCAGGGAACCACGAGCACCAGGTTCATGATCTTCGATCACGGTGGCAACGAGGTCGCGCGCCACCAGCTGGAGCACGAGCAGATCCTGCCCCAGGCCGGCTGGGTGGAGCACGACCCGGTGGAGATCTGGGAGCGCACCCGCGCGGTGATCGAGACCACGCTGCGCGAGGCCCGGCTGACGGCCGCCGACCTCGCCGCCGTCGGCGTCACCAACCAGCGGGAGACCACCGTCGTGTGGAACCGCAGGACCGGGCGGCCGTACCACAACGCGATCGTGTGGCAGGACACCCGCACCGACCGCATCGCCGCCGCGCTGGAGCGGGACGGCAAGGGCGAGGTGATCCGCCGCAAGGCCGGCCTGCCGCCCGCCACCTACTTCTCCGGCGGCAAGCTCCAGTGGATCCTCTCGAACGTCGACGGCGTGCGCGCGGCGGCCGAGACCGGGGAGGCGGTGTTCGGCACCACCGACTCCTGGCTGCTGTGGCACCTCACCGGCGGCACCGACGGCGGCGTGCACGTCACCGACCCCACCAACGCCAGCCGCACCATGCTGATGGACCTCAGGACCCTGGACTGGGACGACGAGCTGCTGTCCCTGTTCGGCGTGCCCCGCGCCATGCTCCCCGACATCCTGCCGTCCTCCCACCCCGGCCTGTACGGCGTGACCCGCGCCGACGGCCCGTTCGGCGGCGAGGTCGGCCTCGCCGGGGACCTCGGCGACCAGCAGGCCGCCACCGTCGGCCAGGTGTGCTTCGCCCCCGGCCAGGCCAAGAACACCTACGGCACCGGCAACTTCCTCCTCCTCAACACCGGCACCGAGCTGGTCCGCTCCCGGCACGGCCTGCTCACCACCGTCTGCTACCAGTTCGCCGACTCCCCGCCCGTGTACGCCCTGGAGGGCTCCATCGCCGTCACCGGCTCCGCCGTCCAGTGGCTCCGCGACCAGCTGGGCATCATCACCGAGGCCGCCGACAGCGAGACCCTGGCCGCCGGCGTCCCCGACAACGGCGGCGTCTACTTCGTCCCCGCCTTCTCGGGCCTGTTCGCCCCCTACTGGCGCTCCGACGCCCGCGGCGCCATCGTCGGCCTCTCCCGCTACAACACCAGCGCCCACATCGCCCGCGCCACCCTGGAAGCCATCTGCTACCAGACCCGCGACGTCGTCGAAGCCATGCAGGCCGACTCCGGCGTCCCCCTCGACGTCCTCCGCGTGGACGGCGGCATAACCGCCAACAATCTCTGCATGCAACTCCAGGCCGACATCCTGGGCGTCCCCGTCTCCCGCCCCGTAGTAGCCGAAACCACCGCCCTCGGCGCCGCCTACGCCGCCGGCCTAGCAGTAGGTTTCTGGAAATCCCCCGACTCCCTAACCCAAAACTGGCAAGAATCCCACCGCTGGCACCCCACCTGGCCCCCCACCCGCCGCACCGACTCCTACACCGCCTGGAAAAAAGCCGTAACCCGCACCCTCAACT
>NZ_JBHSRF010000070.1:0-49160 GCF_042658925.1 Sphaerisporangium aureirubrum | reverse complement strand
GCCATGACCGCGTCGAACAGCGCGTCGTCGTCGGCGTAGGAGGTGAGCATCAGGCACGCCAGCTCCGGCAGCCGCGACCGCACCTCACGGCACACCTCCACCCCGTTGCCGTCGGGCAGCCGCACGTCCAGCACCGCCACGTCCGGCCGCAACGCCGTGATACGCGCGACCGCCGACTCGGCCGTCCCGGCCTCACCGATCACCTCGATGTCGTCCTCACCGTTCAGCAACGCCGCGACACCACGACGCACCACCTCGTGATCATCCAGCAGGAAAACGCGAATCATGCCGCCGAATCTACGTTCCCTCGCCCCATCCCTGATAGAGGCCAAGGTCCCTGGCCTTTCGCCGGCGGAGACCAGGGCTCACAGGTTCTGGACGCGGCGGCCGGTCACCCGCCACGGGGTGACGCGGACGTAGTGGTCGCGTTCGCCGCCGGCCCACGGCTGGACCTGCGGGGCGGTCGTGCCGGGCGCCTCGTCGCCGGTGACGTGGTGGAAGGGGCCTTGCACCAGCACGCTCCACCCCTCGTGCCGGACGGGGTCGATCTCGTCCACCTCGAAGGCGATCTTGATCTCCACCTTCTCGGATCCTGTCCGCAGATCGTTGTCCATGGCGCCACCCGCCCGGGTGCGGAACACGATCGCGCCGTCGACGACGCGGTAGTTCACCGGCAGGACGGTCGGCCCGTGGGAGCCGTTGAAGGCCACCCGGCCGACGCCTCCGGGGGATATCAGGCGCAGGCACTCCTCCTCGCCGAGCTCGTGGAGCGCGCCACCGGTCACGTTCGTGGTCTCAGTCATCGGATCGTCCTTTCCTCGTCTCCCTGCCCACAGTCTCAAGGCGGAGCCCCGGCCCGGCACGGCCGATGGACATCGCCCGATGGGACCTTCGGCCCTGGGAGGTGGAGAGCCCGCGTAGTGCCATGGGAGAGGACGAAGCGCCGAGGTACGCGTTCGAGCAGGCCACGCCCGGTGTCCGGTTCCTGGAAGGCTTCGGCTTCGGTGTCGGCGTTCTCCTGCCGTTCCTGGCCCGGGACGGCCCCGGTGGTGCTGCTCCACCGGGGATGGACCTACTGGGTGTTCCGCGAGCGGCTTACCAACGTCCCCCAGGACAAGGCCGTAGGTCCCTGAACATCCTTGTTGACCTGGTGTTTGACTGGACGTATGACGCATCGACTGCAGAGCGTGGTGGAGGCCGCCGTCTGGGCGCCGTCCGTGCACAACAGCCAGCCCTGGTCCTTCGTCATCGAGGGGGACGAGATCCGGGTGCGCGCCGACGACGAACGGCGGTCGCGCGCCTGTGACCCGGGCGGCCGGGAGATGCTCCTCAGTTGCGGCGCCGCCGTGTTCACCGTCAGGACGGCCCTGCGGGCCCTCGGGCACCGGCCGGTGGTGGCCGTGCTGCCCGATCCCGACCGGCCCGCCGTCCTGGCCACGATCAGGGCGGGCGAGGCGCTCGGCCCGGACGAGCACGCCGAGATCATGAACGCGCAGATCACCCGCCGCCGCACGCACCGCGCGGGGTTCGCCCCGGAGCCGGTGCCCGAGGACCTGCTGGAGGCGCTGGCCGGGCAGGCCGAGGCCGAGGGCGCGCGGCTGACACCCGCCGGTTCGGACGCGGTGGTCCGCACGCTCGCGGCGCTCACCGCGGCGGCCCAGGAGGTCCAGGCGGGGGACCGGGCCTTCACCCTCGAATCGGTGCGCTGGGGCCGCCCGCCCGGCAGCCGTCACGGCGACGGCGTGCCCGCCGAGGCCTACCCCAGGGAGCCGCGCCGCACCTCCCCGCACTTCGCGCAGCGCGACTACGCCCACGGCCACGCCTGGGGCACCGGCGAGGACCGGCGCGGCGAGACCACGACGGGAGTCGTCGCCCTGCTCACGACTCGGGCCGACGACCGCCCCGCCTGGATCGCCGCCGGCCAGGCGCTGCAGCGCGTCCTGTTGCACGCCACCGCGCACGGGGTCAGCGCCGCGTTCCACACCCAGGCCCTGGAGCCGTACCACCTGCGCGAGTTCATCCGCCAGGAGCTCTGCGGCGGTGAGTACCCGCAGATGATCCTGCGCCTCGGCTACACGTCCGCCGAGAGCCGGGGAGTACGGCGCCCGATCGCCGACGTCCTCGACGAGAACTGACGAGCCCGTCAATCGTCCAGAGGAGTCCGGGCCCGTTCGGCCCACGCCGTCGGGACGTTGGTCCCTCCCGGATCCCCGGGCGATCGGCGAAGATCACAGTATGGACACCTTGGAGCGCGTCGACGCCTATTGGCGGGCCGCCAATTATCTCGCCGTCGGTCAGATCTACCTGCTCGGCAACCCGCTGCTCGCCGAGCCGTTGACGCCCGAGCACATCAAGCCGCGTCTGCTGGGCCACTGGGGGACGACTCCGGGGCTGAACTTCTGTTTCGCGCATCTGAACCGTGTCATCGGTGAGCGTGGGCAGGACATGATCTACATCGCCGGGCCGGGGCACGGCGGGCCGGCGGCGGTCGCGCATTCGTGGCTGGAGGGTTCCTACAGCGAGGTCTACCCCGAGGTGTCTCAGGACGAGGCGGGGATGCGGCGGCTGTTCCGGCGGTTCTCGTTTCCCGGTGGCATTCCCAGTCATGTGGCGCCCGAGACGCCGGGGTCGATCCATGAGGGCGGCGAGCTGGGTTACTCGCTGGCCCATGCCTACGGGGCGGCGTTCGACAACCCTGATCTGGTGGTGGCGTGCGTCGTCGGTGACGGGGAGGCCGAGACCGGCCCGCTGGCCGCCAGCTGGCATTCCAACAAGTTCCTGGATCCGCGGCGCGACGGTGTGGTGCTGCCGATCCTGCATCTGAACGGCTACAAGATCGCCAATCCGGCGGTCCTGGCCCGGATCCCGTCCGAGGACCTGATCAAGCTGATGGAGGGCTACGGCTACCGCCCGCATCTGGTCGAGGGAGACGACCCGGCGGTGATGCATCCGCTGATGGCCCAGACGCTCGACACGGTGTTCGGCGAGATCGACGCCTACAAGCACGGCCAGACGGACCGTCTTCCGATGATCGTGCTGCGTACCCCCAAGGGCTGGACCGGCCCGAAGGAGGTCGACGGCCTGCCCGTGGAGGGCACGTGGCGTTCCCACCAGGTGCCGCTGGCGACCGTCAGGGAGAACCCGGCGCACCTGGCGATGCTGGAGCAGTGGATGCGCTCCTACCGCCCCGATGAACTGTTCGACGCCGACGGCCGTCCCGTCCAGGAGATCCTGCAGACGGTTCCTGCGGGTGACCTGCGGATGAGCGCCAGCCCTCACGCCAACGGCGGCACGCTGCTGCGCCCGCTCGCCCTGCCCGACTTCCGCGAGCACGCCGTCGAGGTCGGCGCGCCGGGCACGGCCACCACCGAGCCCACCCGTGTCCTCGGCCGGTTCCTGCGCGACGTGGTCGCGGCCAACCCGCACAACTTCCGGGTCATGGGGCCCGACGAGACCGACTCCAACCGCCTGTCGGCGCTGTTCGAGGTCACCGCACGGGCCTGGCACGCCCGGATCCTGCCCACCGACCAGCACCTGGCCGCCGGCGGGCGGGTCATGGAGGTACTCAGCGAGCACCTGTGCCAGGGCTGGCTGGAGGGCTACCTGCTCACCGGGCGGCACGGCCTGTTCAACTGCTACGAGGCGTTCATCCACATCGTCGACGCGATGTTCAACCAGCACGCCAAATGGCTGGACACCGCACGCGAGATCGCCTGGCGGCGGCCGGTCGCCTCACTGAACTACCTGTTGTCCTCGCACGTGTGGCGGCAGGACCACAACGGTTTCAGCCACCAGGACCCAGGCTTCCTGGACGTGGTCGTCAACAAGAAGGCCTCGGTGGTGCGGGTCTACCTGCCGCCGGACGCCAACACCCTGCTGTCGGTGGCCGACCACTGCCTGCGCTCCCGTGACTACGTCAACGTGATCGTCGCCGGCAAGCAGCCCGTCATCGACCTGTTCCCCATCGACCAGGCCGTCGTCCACTGCACCCGGGGCCTGGGCATCATCGACTGGGCCTCCAACGACCAGGGCGCCGAGCCCGACGTCGTCATGGCCTGCGCCGGCGACGTCCCCACCCTGGAGACCCTGGCCGCGGTGGACCTGCTGCGCGAGCACCTGCCCGCGCTGAAGGTACGCGTGGTCAACGTGGTCGACCTGATGCGGCTCCAGCCTTCCACCGAGCACCCGCACGGCATGAGCGACGCCGAGTTCGACGCCCTGTTCACCACGGACAAACCCGTCATCTTCAACTTCCACGGCTACCCCTGGCTGATCCACCGCCTCACCTACCGCCGCCACGGCCACCACAACATCCACGTCCGCGGCTACAAGGAGGAAGGCACCACCACCACCCCCTTCGACATGGCCATGCTCAACGACATCGACCGCTACCACCTGGTCATGGACGTCATCGACCGCGTCCCCGGCCTCGCCGTCACCACGGCCCACCTGCGCCAGCAGATGACCGACGCCCGGCTCCGCGCCCGCGCCCACACCCGGGACCACGGTGAGGACATGCCCGACATCCGCGACTGGACCTGGACGCGGTGAAACCATGCGCGCGAACGCCCACCGCGGGGCGTCATCGTCCGCCGTCCGCACGCCATCGACACGCTGGGCACCACGACCGTCATCGCCACCGACAAGACGGGCACGCTGACCACCGGCCGCCTCACCGTGGCGGAGCAGGCTGGTCGCCGGGGGGCGGTTCCTGGAGGACTACGCGCTGCGTCGGGCCCGCCGCGACCTGACCGCGTTGTACGAGCGGGCGCCCCGCACGGCCCGCCGCTACCAGGACGGCACGCCGCAGGTCGTGGACGTCGCGCTGGTCCGGCGGGGTGACCGGCTGCTCGTCGCGGCCGGAGAGCTGGTGCCGACCGACGGGGTGGTGGAACGGGACGCGGCGTGGTCAACGCGGGCTTGGCGTTCGACCTGCTGGCCACGGATGCCGCCCGGGTACTGCGCCGCCTGCGCAGGGCCGGCATCGAACGAGTGGTCATGCTGACCGGGGACCGGCCCGAGGTCGCCGAAGGCGTGGCGGCGGTCCTGGGCGTCGACGAGGCTCGGCCGCGCCGCCGGACTGACAGGTGCCCTCGAATCGGCCTCTTGTGTCGCGCATATTCGTCTGCGTATACTCGCAGACAAGTAATCGCAGACAAATTGAAGCGAGGCGACATGGCGAAGCAGCGCAAGGTCGGCAATCTGCTGGCGCTCGCCGTGTTGTCCGTCCTCGTCCAGCAGCCCATGCATCCCTACGAGATCGCCGCTGCGCTGCGTGGCTGGGGCAAAGACCAGGACATCGAGATCAAATGGGGATCTCTCTACACGGTCGTCCGCAACATGGACAAGCACGGGCTGATCGAGGCCGTCGAGAGCATCCGCGAAGGCCGGCGGCCCGAGCGCACCGT
The DNA here is from genome assembly GCF_042658925.1 of Sphaerisporangium aureirubrum. Taxonomy (NCBI): domain Bacteria; kingdom Bacillati; phylum Actinomycetota; class Actinomycetes; order Streptosporangiales; family Streptosporangiaceae; genus Sphaerisporangium; species Sphaerisporangium aureirubrum. The sequence continues at coordinate 43,752 of NZ_JBHSRF010000070.1, read as the reverse complement.
CTACCGCATCACCGGCTCCGGCCGGGACGAGCTGGTGGACTGGGCGCGTGAGCTGGTCTCGACCCCCATGCGGGAGCGTCCGCGCTTCCGCGCCGGACTGTCGGTGATCGCCGTCCTGCATCCGGACGAGGCCACGCGGCTGCTGCGGCAGCGGCTGGACCGCATGGAGGACGACATAGCGGCCGAGCGCGACACGCTCGCCGAGCACCTGCGGACCGTGCCGCGACTGTTCCTGGTGGAGATGGAGTACGACATCGCCGTCCAGGAGGCCGAAGCCGCCTGGATCCGCTCGCTGCTCGCCGAGCTGACCTCGGGCATCTATCCGGGGCTGGACATGTGGCGGACCGCGCACGAGACCGGCGTGATACCGGCGGAGCTGGCCGAACTCGCCGAGAGGACCAGCGCCACGGAATGACGAAACGGCCCCGGCTCGGTGCGCCAACACCGCGCCGGGGCCCTTACCTCGAACCGCACCTGGGAAGGCGCTCGGCACGAGGCGGCAACCTGAGGATAACCGGGTTCCCTCCCAGGTCGGTTCGATCACCACAAGATCTGATCACCAAGGGAGAACCATCATGACCATGGTCAAGACGGCGATCGTCGCCGGCGGCGGCATCGCCGGTCCGGTGGCCGCACTGGCGCTGCGCAAGGCGGGCGTCGAGGTCACCGTCCACGAGGCCTACCCCGACCCGGCCGACGGCCTCGGCGGCACCATCGCGCTCGCGCCGAACGGCCTCGCGGCCCTGGGCGTCCTCGGCCTGGACGAGGCCGTGCGCGCGATCGCCACCCCGATCAGCCGGACCGTCCTCGCCATGGGCTCCAAGCGCGTGCCCCTCCCCGGCCTGGCCGACGTGCCGCCGTTGCAGGTGGTCCCGCGCAGCGGCCTCTACCGCGTCCTGCACGACGGGGCCGTCGCCGGCGGCGTGGCCGTCGAGTACGGCAAGCGCCTGGTCGACGCGCGGGAGACCGAGACCGGCGTCACCGCCCGGTTCGCCGACGGCGGCTCCGCCACGGCCGACATCCTCGTCGGCGCGGACGGCATCCGATCGACCGTACGCAGGCTCATCGACCCCGAGGCCGCAGGCCCCCGTCCCACCGGCCTCCTCGGCTTCGAGGCGGTCGCCCGGCACGAGACCGGCGCCGAGCCCGGCACGATGACCTTCGCCTTCGGCAGGGGCGGCTACTACCTGTACTGGCCCGAGCCCGGCGGCGGCACCCGCTGGGGCGTCAACCTCCCGCAGGAACGCCCCATGACGCTCACCGAGGCCCGAGCCGTCCCGTCGTCCGAGTGGATGCGGGAACTGCGCGCCACCTTCGCCGGCGACACCCCCGGCCGCGACCTGCTGCTGACCAGCGACCCCGATGAGCTGCAGGTGACGGGATCCCTCCACATCATGCCGAGCCTCCGCCACTGGCACAGCGCTCGCATGGTGCTGGTCGGCGACTCGGCCCACGCCCCCTCCAACAGCTCGGGACAGGGTGCCTCCCTGGCGCTGGAGAGCGCGGTCCAGCTGGCCCGCTGCCTCCGCGACCTCCCCGACGTCCCCTCCGCCTTCGCCACCTTCGACCGCCTGCGCCGCTCCCGCGTGGAGAAGGTCGCCGCCCGCGCCGCCCGGATCAACCACGCCAAGGCCCCCGGTCCCGTCGCCAGAGCCCTGATGCCGATCCTGGTGCCCCTCTTCATGAAGATCGCCATGAACCCGGAGAAGACCATGGCCCAGGAGCAGCGCTACGTGATCGACTGGGACGCCCCGGTGACCTCCGACCCTGCCCTGCGCTGACGCTCCGGGTGTCCCCTCCGGCGGCGGTGAGCCGCCGCCGGAAATGGGCGAATTATTCTAATGGCCCGGTTTTGAAGCAGCCGTCGGCTGATTTTCGGAATCAATGGAAAAATAGGCTATTGAGGCGCGGGACGGCGGAGATCTTGAAATAATGCGTCGGCATGAGTGCTTTACGACGCGTCCACCAAGGTGACCCACCGGCGACGGAGAAGGGCTCCTCCGGTGTCGTGGTGGCGCCGTGATCTGGGCCGACGGGCGCCTTTGCGGATTCGACATCGAGACGACCGGTGCGGCCCGGGACAGCGCCAGGATCGTCACCGCCACCCTTGTCCTCGTCGGCGACGGCAGACCGGCCGACACCGTCCGCCTGCTGGTCGACCCCGGCGTCGAGATCCCCGCCGCCGCGACCGCCGTGCACGGCATCACCGACGAGATGGCCCGCGCACAGGGCGTCGAACCGGCCGTGGCCCTGCGCGAGGTCGCGGGCCGTCTCGCCCGGGCATGGGCCGCGGGCACCCCGGTGATCGGCTTCAACGTCGTCTACGACCTGACCGTGCTCGACCGCGAGCTGCGCAGGCACCTCGGAGCGGGACTCACCGTCGCCGGGCCGGTCGTCGACCCGCACGTCATCGACCGGGCACTGGACCGCAGAAAGGGCAAGCGCACCCTGGAGGAGACGTGCCGGTACTACAAGGTGCGGCACGACGCCGCCCACGACGCCACCCAGGACGCGCTCGCCGCGGCGCGCCTCGCCTGGCGGCTCGCCAAGCGGTACCCCGCCGAGATCGGCGAGTTGTCTCTGGCGGAATTGCACAGGCGGCAGACGGACTGGGCCCGGCAATGGGCTACAGGGCTCAACGAGTACTGGCGTTCGCAGAATCAGGACAAATCCATTGACGGAGCATGGCCGCTACAGCCCTTTCCGGCACAGTGAACAAGCTGGCTTGTACGGCCTGAGGATTCTCGGCAAGGGAAGGGCGCCGTGTACGACGCTCCCGGCTATTTGTGGGTACTGGCGTCCCTGGGCCTGATCGGGATACCCGTGGTCACCTGCGTCGCGCTGTACCGGCACCGTCCTCGGATCGGTCACGGACGCGGTCTGCCGGGCAGCAGCAGCCCGGCGGCGAACACCACGAGCGCCGCGGCGAACGGCCACCGGAAGGCGTCGCCGAACGACTCGGGGGTGGGGGTGGCATGCGCGCCGCCGCCCTGCAGGATCAGCGCGACGACGGCGATGCCGAGCGAGGCGCCGATCTGGTTGAGGATGAACACCGCCCCGGTGGCGCCCGCCACCGCGTCTCCGGGAACAGTGCGGTACACCGAGCCCATGGTCGGCGCGCCGACCAGGCCCAGGCCGAAACCGGCGGCGAGCTGGGCGGCGGTGAGCGCCACCTGGGAGGTGCCCGCGCCCGACCCGGTGAACACCAGGGTGCCGAGGGCGATGAGCGCCGCGCCTGCCGGGACGAGCCGCCGCGCGCCGAACCTGTCGGCCAGGTTCCCGGCCACCGGCATGCCGATCAGCGTGCCGAGGCCGAGCGGCGCGAGCAGCAGGCCGGACTCCAGCACCGAGTGCCCGTGCACCTGCTGGTAGTACAGCGGCAGCAGGAACAGCAGCGAGAACAGGCCGCCGCCGACCAGGAACATCGTGGTGACGCCGGCGCTGAAGCCCTTGCTGCGGAACAGGCGCAGGTCGAGCAGGGGCGTCCTGGCGGTGCGCAGCGCGTGGATGACGTACCCCGCGAGCAGCAGCACGCCGGCGGCCAGCCCGGCGATCACGCCGCCGCTGCCGAAGCCGTCCGCGCCCGCCCGCGACAGGGCGTAGACGAGGGCCGCGAACCCGGGGGACAGCAGGCAGACGCCCAGCCAGTCGATCGGCGCGGACCGCCCGCCGCCCGGCGGGTCGGCGGGGAGCACGACGATCGCCAGGACGATCGCGGCGAGCGCGAAGGGGATGTTGACCAGGAACATCCACTGCCAGGACAGGTTCTCCAGGATCAGGCCGCCGACGACGGGGCCCACTACCGGGCCGAGCGTGATCGGGACGGAGACCAGGCCCATGACCCGGGCGACGCGCCGCGGGCCCGCCGCGCCCGCGACCACGGTCAGCATGATCGGGTCCACCATGCCGCCGCCGAAGCCCTGCAGGACGCGGAACGCGATCAGGCTCCCGGCGTTCCAGGCGAACGCGGACAGGGTGGAGCCGACCAGGAACACCGTCAGGCCGATAAGCCACATGCGCTTGGCGCCGAAGCGCAGGGTCGCCCACCCGGCGAGCGGGATGGCCAGCGCGACCGCCAGCAGGTAGCCGGTGGTCACCCACTCGATGGTGGACAGGGTGGCGTCGAACTCGCCGCCGAGCGTGCTGATCCCGACGTTGACGATGGTCGCGTCCAGGTAGGACATCATCCCGCCGAGCACCATCACGCCGATCAGCGTGAGCAGCGCCGCGTCGAGCCGGGCGGGCCCGCCCCGCTCCGCGATCGTGTCGGACATGGCAACTCCTTTGAACCAGACAATCAATGAAATTGAACTGAGTAGTTCATATGCCTGGGTGGGACGGTAGCATGGCCGTATGAGCGCCGGCGAGACCGAGAAGACGACCGCGGCCCCCGCCGAGCGGGGGCGGCTGGACAAGCGCCGGGCCATCGTCGAGGCGGCGCTGCGGGTGTTCGCGCGGGTGGGCTACACGCAGGCCAGCCTGGACATGATCGCCGCCGAGGCCGGGGTGGCCAAGCCGACCATCTACAACCATCTCGGCTCCAAGGAGAACCTGTTCCGGTATGTGATGACCGAGACCGCGGCCCGGTCCAACGGCAAGGCGCTGGAAGTGCTGGAGTCCTTCCCGAGCGAGGCCGGGAAGCTGCGCCCCGGGCTCGAGGACGTCGCCCACAAGCTGGTCGCCTGCTACTGCGACGAGCAGTCCCAGGCCGTGCGCCGGCTGCTGTACGCCGAGGCCGTGCGCTTCCCCGACCTGTTCGACGCCGTGCGCGCCAGCGGCCCCGACCAGTTCGTCGAGGCCCTGGCCGGCCGGCTGGCCCGCCTCGCCAACGCCGGCCACCTGCGCGTCGAGGACCCCGTGCGCGCCGCCAACCAGTTCATCGCCCTGGTGTACGAGGAACTGCCGGCGCTCGGCATGTCCGGCACCCGCCCGCCGGACCCCAAGCAGCTGGAGAAGGTCGCCGTCGCGGGCGTGGACACCTTCCTGCGTGCCTTCTGCACCGCCCCCGTCGCACCGCGGGGGGAGCGGGGGAACGGGCGGCCCATCGGCTGAGCCACCCGTACGTCCCGTGGAAGGGGGTCACCGCGCGGCCGTTCCGTGCGAGGGCCGGGAGCCGGTTTCAGCCTTCCAGGGCCTGGCGCATGACGCGGAACTTGGCCTGGGCCTCGGTGAGTTCGGCGGCGGGGTCGGAGCGGCCCATGATGCCGCAGCCGGCGAACAGGCGGGCGGTGGGGCCGTCGATCTGGGCGCAGCGGAGGGCTATGCCCCATTCGCCGTCGCCGCGGGAGTCGATCCAGCCCACCGGGCCCGCGTAACGGGCGCGGTTCATGCCTTCCAGCTCGCGGATCACGTCGAGCGCCACGTCGGTGGGGGTGCCGCCCACGGCGGCGGTGGGGTGCATGGCGGCCACGACGTCGAGGACGGAGGCGCCGTCGGCGAGGCGGCCGTGGACGCGGCTGGCCAGGTGCTGGACGTTGGGGAGCACCAGGAGCTCGGGCTCGTCGGGGACGGTGAGCTCGTCGCAGAGGGGGGCGAGGGCGTCGCGGACGGACGCCACGGCGCAGACGTGTTCGTGGCGGTCCTTGCCGGAGTCGAACAGGGCGGCCCCGCGCTCCTTGTCCTCGGCGGGGGTGGCGCCGCGGTAGGTCGTGCCGGCGAGCACCAGGGACTCGATCGACTTGCCGGTGTGCCGGACCAGCAGCTCGGGGGTGGCGCCGACCAGGCCTGCGCAGGAGAAGGTGTAGCACTCGGGGTAGGTGCGGGCCAGCCGGTCCAGCAGCACGCGCACGTCGATGTCCCGCTCGGTGGTGGCGAGCAGGTCGCGGGCGAGCACGACCTTCTCCAGCCGTCCCGACCGGATCTCGCCGACCGCGCGGGCCACCGCGTGCTCCCATTCCGGGGCGGTGCGCGAGCCGTCGGCGTACCGCACGCGGCCGGGCGGGGTGGCGGGCGTCATCAGGTCGATCGGCGGGTCGCCGACCGTGGTCAGCCACGCCTGGCCGTCGCGGCGGCCGAGCACGATGCGGGGGACGACGAGCACCGACCCGGCGGCGGCCGGGTCGAAGGTGAACGAGCCGAACGCGACCGGCCCCGACCCGGGGACCAGCACGTCGTCGTCCACGCGGGTGGCGCCGAACACGCGTGCCAGCCAGCGGCGGGCCCAGTCGAAGCGTCCCGCGCCCGGCGGCACCGTGACCCTGGCTGCCTCACCCCAGCCGACCAGGCCGTCCCCCTGGTGGATCCAGGCGTACGGCGGGGCCTGCGGCAGGTGGGCGACCAGGTCCTCCGGGTCGTGAACGGGAATGGTGCGAACCAGCGGGGGGCGGGTTATCCCGAGCGCGACACTCACCTTGCCCACCTTATGCGGAAACTGAACGCGTTCGACATCGGGGGCGCCTCTCACAACGGCGCTCGCGGAGGGTGATGTCACGCCACGCGGGGCTGCACAGGCGTCTTGGCATGTCAAGCCGCGATAGGAACTTGGTCAACGGTAGCAACGCCTTCCTCAGAGGTAATAGAGCAGGTGGTCGCGGATCTCTACCTTTGGTGCTCGTTCTCTCGATCTCTTCCGGGATCGGATCACGTCCCAGGTGGAGGTCCTCATGGTCAAAAGGATCGCGTTCGTGCTCGGCGCGGTGGTGGTCGGGATCCCGGGGACGGCGGCGGCGGTGGCGGCCGATCCGGTCCCGGCGGTGATGGTCGCGCTCGGGGACTCGATCAGCTCGGGGTTCAACGCCTGCGGCTGGTACGTCTCGTGCACCTCGCGGTCCTGGTCCGCCGGCGACCACCCCGGGGTCAACAGCCACTACCTGCGGCTGCTCTCGCTCGGACCCGCCATCAAGGGGCACAACCTCAACTTCGCCGTCCCCGGGTCCACCAGCGCCGACGTGGCGGGCCAGGCGCAGCGGGCGGTGGCGGCCAAGGCGGGGTACGTCACCATGCTGATCGGCGCGCAGGACGCGTGCATGCCCAGCGAGTCCAAGATGACCCCGGTCGCGACCTACCGTGCCCGGATCGACAAGGCGTTCGCGGTGCTCGCGCCGACCGGGGCGAAGGTGTTCGCCGCCAGCGTCCCCGACCTCAAGCGCCTGTGGCGCATCGGCAAGGACAACGTCGTCGCCAAGTCGTTCTGGGCGATCGGCCGCATCTGCCCGTCGATGCTGGCCAACGCCGGGTCCGACGCCAAGAAGGACCAGGCTCGCCGGGAGCGGGTGCGTGACCGGGTGCTGGAGTACAACGCGCAGATGGCCGCGGCGTGCGCGGCGTACGGGCCCGGGTGCAGGTACGACGGGGGAGCGGTGTTCTCCTACCCCTTCACGCTGGACCACGTGAGCAAGTGGGACTTCTTCCACCCCAACGCGGACGGCCAGCGGGCCCTGGCCCAGGCCACGTTCAGGTCGGGGTTCCCCTTCGACCGGTCGCCGGTGGCCCGCGAGCAGGAGCCGCTGGCCCAGCCCAAGCCCGAGCCGACCCCCACCGAGCAGCAGACCCCCGAGGAGCAGCCGGTGACGCCGCCGCCGGCGACCCCGGAGGCGGGGCTGCCCACACAGGACGCGATCGCGCAGCAGCCCGCCATCCGGTGACCCGGGCCGCCAGGCTCCTGTGAATCTACAATGTAAAGGCGGCGGCTCGGCCGATCACCCCCGAGGTGGCAACGGCGGGGCACCGAGCCGGGGACGGTCGGCGGGGTTCGGCGTGTGCGGCGGACGCTCCACCAGGATCGCGAGGACGATGTCGATGGCCCGTTCCAGCTGGCTGTCCACCCCGCGGGCGTACTCCTGCGGGGTGATGTCCACCTCGACGTCGGGGTCGGTGCCGTAGTTCTCCACCCGCCAGCCCACGTCGTCGAAGGCGAACGAGAACTCCGGCTGGGTGGTCACCGTGCCGTCGGCCAGCCGGTGCCGGGGCCAGATGCCGATGACGCCGCCCCAGGTGCGCTTGCCGACCAGCGGGCCCAGGCCGAGCAGCTTGAACGTGTGGCTGAAGATGTCGCCGTCCGAGCCGGCCAGTTCGTTGGTGACCGCCACCATCGGCCCGCGCGGCGCCTCCGCCGGGTACGGATCCGGCGACCCCCAGCGCGGGAAGCCGTAGCCGAGCCGGCGCCGGGCCAGCTTCTGCAGCAGCAGCCCGGACACGTGCCCGCCGCCGTTGTACCGGACGTCCACCACCAGGCCCTCGCGGTCGTACTCGGCGAGGAAGCCCCGGTGGAACTCCGCGTAGCCCTGCGGTCCCATGTCCGGGATGTGCAGGTAGCCGACCCGGCCGCCGGTGCGTTCGTGGGTGCGTGCGCGGTTGGTCTCCACCCAGTCGCGGTAGCGGCCCGGCTGCTCGTCGGAGATGGCCTTCACCGTGATCCGGCGGGGCGGGGCGTCGCCGCGCCTGACGGTCAGCTCGACCTCCTGGTCGGCCTGGTTGACCAGCAGGCGGGCCGGGCCCGCGGGGGTGTCGGCGGGGCGGCCGTTGACGGCGATCACCACGTCGCCGGGCCGTACGTCCAGGCCGGGCCGGTTGAGCGGGGAGGTGGCCTCGGGGTCCCAGTGGTCGCCGCCGACGATGCGGGCGATGGTGTGCGCGCCGTCCTCGTACGCCCAGTCGACCCCGAGCAGGCCCTGCCAGTAGTGCGGGCCCTCGCGGTACTCGCCGCCGCTCTCGTAGGCGTGCGAGGTGCCGAGCTCGCCCTGCAGCTCCCACAGCAGGTCGGAGAACTCGCCGCGGGTGGTGACCTTGTCGACCAGCGGGAGGTAGCGCTCGTACACGCCGTCCCAGTCGACGCCGGCCATGTCCTCCACCCAGAAGTGCTCGCGCTGGAGCCGCCACGCCTCACGGAACATCTGCCGCCACTCGGCCTCCGGGAGCACCGAGACCTTGATCCGCTGCAGGTCGATCCACCCGGCGGCACGGGTGGTGGAGTCGTCGTCGGGGGGCGTGTCCCCGGCCCTGATCACGCGCAGCCGCCGTCCGGACCGGTAGAGCAGGGTGGTGCCGTCCTCGCCGACCCGGAAGTCGCCGACGTCGCCGGTCAGCGTGTCGAGCTTCTGTTTGCGCAGGTCGTACGCCTGAAGGCTGCCGGAGACCGGGTCGGCGTACTCGTCGCCGCGGCTGCCGGCGACGGGGTAGACGGTGAAGAGCACCTTGTCCTTCAGGCCGGCGACCCGGTGGTAGCGGCCCTCCGGCACGGGGAAGGCGACGACGCGGCGCTCGATGCCGTCCAGGTCGATGCGCAGCCCCTCGTCGTCGTCATCGCCGTCCTCTTCGGGGACTTCCGCGGCGGTGGTGTTCTCCGTGTCGTCCTCGCCGGGGTCCGCGGCGGAGGGCTCGGTGGTGCGGCGGGGGCCCTTGGCGGTGTCGTCGCCGGTCAGCGGCCGCGGCTCGGGGACGAACGGCGAGCCGACGTCGTCGCGCAGCGCCACGGCGAACGGGCGGGTGCCGAGGGGGAAGCCCAGGTCGAACTGCATTGAGTCGTAGACGGGGTTGAAGATCCGTTCGCCGATGAAGTAGAGGTAGCGTCCCTCGGGGTCGAAGGCCGGCATGGTGTCGCGCAGCACGGGGCGGGTGACGCGGTGGGTCTCGCCGGTGGCGACCTGGAAGACCTTGATCGCCGTGGTCTGGGGGGACTCGGGGTAGGTGTACGCCAGCCAGTCGCCGTCCGGGGACCAGGTGGGGTCGGCGACGGCGGCGTAGCGGCTGTGGTCGGCGACGGTGAGGGTGGGGGGCTCGCCGTCTTCGTCGGGGAGCTCGATGACGAGCAGCTCGTTGCGGTGGTTGGTCACCGCGATCCGGTCGGTGCCGGTGCCGGGTGCGACCTCCAGCTGGATGGCGCGGCCGGTGTCCAGGCCGGTGAGGCGGACCGGTTCGGTGCTGCCGTCCGCGGACAGCACCACCAGGACCTCGCGGTCGCTCTCGTCGCTGGCCGCGGCGATGAGCCGTTCGCGGCCGGGCAGCCAGCTGAGCAGGCGGTACCGGACGCCGTCGGGCTCGCCGTGCTGGCGGACCGGGCCCTCCCAGTTGCCGAACGAGTACGCCTTGCCGCGGGTGGTGACGGCGAGGCCGCTGCCGTCGGGGGTGAGCCTGGCGCTGTCGAGGTAGCGGGCGGCGGAGGCGAACCGGCGGTTGCGCTGGGTGCGCGAGCTGGCGAGCCGTACGTCGAGGTGGCGGGACTCGCCGTCGGCGGGGTCGAGCACGTAGAGCTCGGCCGCCGCGTGGTACACCAGGCGCGTGCCGTCGCTGGACAGGTTGCGGGCGTAGTAGTCGGTGTGGTCGGTGTGCCGCCGCAGCTCCGCGCCCGCCGGGGTGCAGGAGTAGACGTTGCCGATGCCCTCGTGGTCGGACAGGAAGTAGATGCGCTCGCCCACCCAGCACGGCGAGGCGAGGTTGCCCGCCAGGGTGATGAGGCGGGCGAACTCGCCGTCGCCCTCCCGGTCGATCCACAGGTCGCCCATGGTGCCGCCGCGGTAGCGCTTCCAGCGGGCGGGGTCGGCGGTGTTGCGGCCGAGCACGACGGCGCCGCCCGGCCCGTAGGAGATCGTGTTGGCCGGCCCGTGCGGCAGCCGCTCCGCCACGCCGTCCGGTGTGACGCGGTGCAGCCACTTGCGGCGGTCGAACGGCTCACGGGCGTCGCTGGCGTAGATCACCGCCCCGTCCGGCGACCACGCCGTGACCGTGCACATGGCCCCGTCATAAGTCAGCCGCCGCCCCGCTCCTCCGTCCGCAGGCATGAGATAGACCTCTTCAGGCCCCTCCTCCCGCCCCACGAAGGCCAGCAGCCCCCCATCAGGAGAGAACCGAGGATACGTCGCCTCGGCCACACCGGCAGTCAGCCGAAAGGCCCGCCCTCCTTCGTCGGACACCATCCAAAGGTCGTCTTCGGCGGCGAACACCACCACCTGCCCGAAGATCGTAGGAAACCGAAGATAAGCGGACATCCACCCTCACGTTCAGCCCGGAAACTCCAATGATCAGGCACCCAAGCCCACCGAGTCGAGCCCACCCCCCTCCCCAATCCACCCCCACCCCCCCAAACCCAACCACTCCCCACCCTCCACCTCAATCAGGCACCCCGTCTCGCCCGTGCCCTATGCCCTCGGCTTGATGTGCCCGGGCGGCTCTTCGCTGCCCGGGCAGGGTTGTGCCGCTTTGGTGTGGATGGTGGGTGGTGGGCTGGGAGGGGGTTATTCGGGAGTGGGGCGGGGGGTGGGGTGGCGGTCGTCTTCCTTGTGTTTGGTTTGTTTTATGGTGCGGTTGGCTTTTATGGCGGCTTTCTTGGCTTTGCCGGTGGCCTTGGTGGATTTCTTTGGGGTTCCTGCCATGGGTGGCTCCTGGGGTGCTGATGAGTCGCTTAATGCGGTGAATGGTGGCGTCATCGGCATTAAATACCCAGCTCGCATGGAACCACCCATATGGTTACTTCGGCCAGTAAAGCGGGCGGGTTACCGGTTGGCTAGGACTGGGTCGGGGGCTAGGTACAGGCGTAGGTGCTGGGCGGTCAGGGAGTCGGCTTCCGCGATCAGGGCGGCGGGGGTGCCGGTGAAGATCACTTGGCCGCCGTCCTGGCCGGCGCCGGGGCCCATGTCGATGATCCAGTCCGCGTGGGACATCACGGCCTGGTGGTGTTCGATGACGATGACCGTGTTGCCGGTGTCGACCAACCGGTCCAGGAGGGCCAGCAGGCGGTCCACGTCGGCGAGGTGCAGGCCGGTGGTGGGCTCGTCCAGTACGTAGATGGCGGACTTCTCCGCCATGTGGATGGCGAGTTTGAGCCGCTGCCGTTCGCCGCCGGACAGGGTGGTCAGGGGCTGGCCGAGGCTGAGGTAGCCGAGGCCCACGTCGGCCAGGCGGTTCAGGATGACGCGGGCGGGGCCGGAGGAGAAGAACTCGCGCGCCTCGGTCACCGACATCAGCAGGACCTCGCTGATGTTCTTGCCGTTCAAGGTGTGGGTGAGCACCTGGGGGGTGAACCGCTTGCCCTCGCACTCCTCGCACACCGATGCCACCCCGGCCATCATCGCCAGGTCGGTGTACACCAGACCGAGACCCTTGCACCCGGGGCAGGCGCCTTCGGAGTTGGCGCTGAACAACGAAGGCTTGACGCCGTTGGCCTTGGCGAAGGCGGTGCGGATCGGGTCGAGCAGGCCGGTGTAGGTGGCCGGGTTGCTGCGGCGCGAGCCGCGGATGGGGGACTGGTCGGCCACCACCACTCCGTCGAACCGGGGTAGCGAGCCGTGGATCAGCGAGCTCTTGCCCGACCCCGCGACCCCGGTGACCACGGTCAGCACCCCGAGAGGGATCTCGACGCTCACGTCCTTGAGGTTGTGCAGGGTGGCGCCGGTGATGGACAGGTGGCCGCGAGGCTCGCGGAACTTTTCCCGCAGAGTGACCCGATGGTCCAGGTAACGGCCGGTCAGGGTGTCCGAGCGCCGCAACCCGGCCACGTCCCCGGTGTAGCAGACCTGCCCGCCGGCGGGCCCCGCGCCGGGCCCGAGGTCGACCACGTGGTCGGCGATGGCGATGACCTCGGGTTTGTGCTCGACGACCAGAAGCGTGTTGCCCTTGTCCCGCAGCAACCGCAGCAGTGTGTTCATGCGCTGGACGTCGTGCGGGTGCAGCCCGGCGGTCGGCTCGTCGAAGACGTAGGTGACGTCGGTGAGGCTGGAGCCGAGGTGGCGGACCATCTTGACCCGCTGGGACTCGCCGCCGGACAAGGTGAGAGAGGGGCGGTCCAGGCTGAGGTAGCCGAGGCCGATCTCGACCAGGTTGTCCAGCGTGCCGCGCAGGGTGGCGAGCAGCGGCGCCGCGGACGGCTCGTCCAGGTCGCCGACGAAGCGGGCCAGCTCGTTGATCTGCATGGCCGAGCACTCGGCGATGTTGCGGCCCCGGATGGTGGACGACAGCGCCGCGGCGTTGAGCCGGGCGCCCTTGCAGTCCGGGCAGGTGGCGAAGGCCACGGCCTTGTCCACGAAGGCGCGGGCCTGTGGCCGCATCGAGTCGCGGTCCTTGGACAGGAGGAGCCGCCGCACCTTGACCACGAGGCCCTCGTAGGTCATGGTCGAACCGCCCACCTTGACCGAGGTGGCCGGTTTGTACATCAGGGCGTCCCACTCGGCGGGCGTGAGGTCGCTCAGCTTGGCGGCGGGGTCGAAGAACCCCGACGAGGCAAGGACCTGCCAGTACCACCCGCCCACGTCGAAGCCCGGCACGGTGACCGCGCCGTCGTTGAGCGACCTGCCGACGTCCACCAGCTGGTGCACGTCGATGTCGGACACCTCGCCGAGGCCCTCGCAGGCCGGGCACATGCCGTCGGCCGTGTTGAAGCTGAAGGCGGTGGAGGTGCCGACGTGCGGGGTGCCGAGGCGGCTGTAGATGATCCGCAGCATGGTGTAGGCGTCGGTCGCGGTGCCCACCGTGGAGCGGGAGTTGGCGCCCATGCGCTCCTGGTCCACCACGATGGCCGCGCTGAGGTTGTGCAGCGCGTCGACGTCCGGGCGGCCGAGGCTCGGCATGAACGACTGCACGAACGCCGTGTAGGTCTCGTTGATCAGCCGCTGGGACTCGGCGGCGATGGTGCCGAACACCAGTGACGACTTCCCGGACCCGGAGAGCCCGGTGAACACGGTGAACCGGCGTTTGGGTATGTCGAGGGAGATGCCCGTGAGGTTGTTCTCCCGGGCCCCGCGGACCTGGATCACGTCATGGCTGTCCGCGGCCAGCCACTCGCCCGTCATCGGCCCGCTCCGTCCACGGTGGTGGCCGGCGCCGGTGAGGGAAACGGGGGGACGGCCCGGGGGAACCCGGCCGGAAAATGCATCATCGCGACCCTTCGCATGATGGGGGGAGGGCATCGCCGGAACGACCGGCGATGCTTCAATTCTTTCATTGATGTCCTCATAGAGACTTTGCCGAGCGTGGGCTGTCTGACTAGCCGATATCGAGGGCTAAAGTCTCAAATGACGTGAGAACCACTACGCTCACCTCATGCTTGGTGCGCAGCTCCCCGGGACGGACTCCGGCGACGGACGGGACGGCGCGGCCGGGAGACGATGGCGAGCCAGCGAGCTGGCCCGCGCGGCGGGGATCTCGGTGCAGCAGGTGCGCAATTACGTCGACCAGGGCGTGCTGCCCCCCGTGCGTCGCACGCCGAGCGGCTACCGGATCTTCACCGAGGAGCACGCCAGGGCCCTGACCGTCGCCCGGCGCATGGCTGATGGCCACGGCTGGGGACGCACCCGGGTGATCATGCGCGCCGTGCACGAGGGCGACCTCGACACGGCCCTCGCCGAACTGGACCGCGGCCACGCCGAACTGGACCACGAGCGCGCCGAGATCGCCCAGGTCCTAGGCGCCTTCGAAACCCTCGTCACCCACCCCACCATCGCCACCACCTCCCGCCGCCGCGGCCAGCCCCGCGCACGAGAGCCCTGGAACCAGGAACCCCAAGGACGGCGGGAGACCGAAGCGCGAGAGACCCGGGGACAGAAGGCCCAGGAGCGGGAGGGCAGCGGACGTGAGGCCCAGGGGCACGAGGCGCGGGGGAGGGAGGCCGGCGGGCTGGCGGGCAGCGGAGGTGAGGCCCGTGGGCGGGATGCGCAGGGGCACGAGGCGCGTCAGTGGGAGGGCAGCGGACGTGAGGCCCAGGGGCACGAGGCGCGGGGGAGGGAGGCGCGGGAGTGGGAGAGCAGGGGACGTGAGGGGCGGGGGAGGGAGGGGGGCGGGCGGGAGGTGCGGGGGCGGGAGGTGCGGATTGGTGAGGTGGCGGCTATGGCCGGGGTGCGGACTTCTGCGTTGCGGCTGTGGGAGGAGCGCGGTCTGTTGCGGCCGGCGCGGGAGCGGATCACCGGTTATCGCGTGTACGACGAGGCCGCGCAGCGTGAGGCCCGGGTGGTGGCCCTGCTCCGCCGCGGTGGCTATCCGCTGCCCATCGTCCGCGCGGTCCTGGATGAACTGCGCTCCACCGGCAGCCCCGAGCGTGTTCGCGCCGAACTGGCCCGCCGGGAACACGACCTCCGTCTGCGCAGCCTCCGGCGCCTCGCCGCTTCCGCGGCCCTCCACAGCTACCTCCCGGCCGTGCCGCCCGCCGGCGCCGAGCCCTCGGGTGGGGCGGGGGGTGCGGGGGGCCAGTAGGGGCCAGGTGCCTGGGCGGACTCGGTGGGGGCGGCGATGCGGGGTTATGCGGATGGGGGGCGAGGGCGTCGGGGATGGCTCGTGGGAGGAGTAAGCGGGGGGTAAAAAGAATCTCCGGAAAAGGCTAAAGATCTTCATGGTGGGCAGAAAGCTCGGCACAAACCTTGCGTTGCCGGGAGGCGCAGCATGCCTTGGTCGCAGGACGAGGAGCGGATGCTCGCACAGATCGAGCGCTACCTCAGCGATGACGATCCGCGACTTGCGGCACGGCTTGAGTCCTTCAACGAGCGGGCGGGCCGGGAGGTCACCGGGAGGCGCAAGAGGGCGCCTCGGCCGCCCAAGGCGCCGAAGGCCCGCAGACGGATGGGACGCTCCACGGTGATCATCCTGGTGAGCTGGTTGCTGATAGCCACGTTGATCACCACATTGCTGATCATGGTATTCAGGCACGACGCCGCCGCCCTTCCTTTGTGACGTTCCGCCCCAGCCGGCGAGAAAGCCGATCATGGTATTCAGGCACGCCGCCGCCCTTCCACCTGTATGACATCCCTGCCTCGCTGGCCGGTGAGAAAGCTGATCACGGTGTCGGGCACGTCGCCGCCCTTCCTCCTGCATGACATCCCCGCCTCGCTGGCCGGTGAGGAAGCTCATGGTGTTCGGGCGCGATGCCGCCGCCCTTCCTTCTGCGTGACATCGCCACCTCGTCGGCCGGTGAGGAGGCTCATGGTGTTCGGGCGCGATGTCGCCGCCCTTGCTGCTCTGTGACATCCCCGCTTCACCGGCCGGTGAGGAACTCGACCAGGACGGGGACGAGAACCTCGGGTGGCACCACGTGTTCTTCGCCTGCCATCACCTGGTGCCGGCCGCGGGGCAGCGCTTCGGCGAGGCGGCGGTTGGTGTCGATCATCCATGGCGGGCTCGTCCCGCCGGACAGTACGAGGGTGGGCACCGGCACGCGGCCGGGTAGGCCGGGGGGTAGCGTGCCGCCCTCGGTGTCGCCCATCACCTCCGAGTCGTAACGCAGGGTGTGGGCCCTGGCCTCCATGGCGGGCCACCATGGCTCGGCCCGCATGTGGCGGATCTCAGTGCGCGGCACGCCGGTCAGCGCCATGAACGACTGCACCGCGTCGTCGCGCCTGCCCGCATCGAGCAGGGCGGTGATCGTCTCGGCCCACTGGCGGGCCTCGCGGCGGAGGTGGTCGTCGTCGGGGTTGTAGGGCGGCTCGTGCAGCACCAGGCGGGTGACCGGCAGGCCGTGCGCCGCCGCCCGCAGGGCGAGCCCCGCTCCGGAGGAGTGGCCGTACACCGAGGCCGCGCCGCCCGCCTCGTCGATCAGGGCCGCGAGGTCTTCGATCTCGCGCTCGACCGCGTACGGCGTGGTGTCCCCGCTGTCGCCCCGGCCGCGGCGGTCGTAGTTGAGGACGGTGAAGTGCCAGGCCAGGGCCTCGGCCGTCGGACGGGTGGAGGCCTGGTCGCACAGGGCACCTCCCACCACGACCACCGGCGGCCCGTCACCGAGCCGCTCGAACGCGATGGCGGTGCCGTCCGTCGAGATCACCTTGCTCATGAGAACCCCCTCGCTCGTGTGTTCGAAAGGAGGTTCTCATCCGCCACCGACAATTCCGGGACGGCCACGGTCCGCCACGGATCGCAGGTCCGCCCGGGTGCGCGTCAGGCGGACTCCCGGTGTGACCGCGCGTCTCGGCCGACCGGCTGATCGGGGACGGCGGCAGATGGCGGCGAGTCCGGAGGCGGCGGGTTCGGCCGGTTGTTCGGAGGGCCGGCAGATGGCGGCGGACCTGGAGATGGCGGGTGTGGCTGGTCGTTGGGGGGCGGCGGCGGAGGGCGGGTGGAGTTGGAGGTGGTGGGGGGTGTTGGTGGTCGTGGGTGGGCTGTTTGCCGCGGTCTGGCCGGGGGTGTGCGGGTGGGGGATGTTAGGAGAGGGCGCGGAGGAAGCGGGCGGCGATGGGGGCGGCTACCTTGCCGCCACCGCCGCCGCCTTCGACGATCACGGCGAAGGCGACGTCGCCGCGGTAGCCGATGAACCAGGCGTGGGAGTCCAGTTTGGGGCCGGTGCCGTACTCGGCGGTGCCGGTCTTGCCGGCGGTGCCCGCGGGCAGGCCGGCGGACTTGGCGGTGCCCTTGGTGACGACGGCGGCCATCATCGTGCGCAGGTCGCGCGCGATGTCCCCGGGCAGGGCCCAGGGCTCGGTCTTCTGCTTCAGGCCGGGTACCAGGGTCGGCGGGCGCCAGGTGCCGTCGGCGACGGCGGCGGCGACCGTGGCCATCACCAGCGGGCTGGCGGTGATGCGGCCCTGGCCGAACGACTCGGCGGCGAGGTCGGCCTCGCTGGTGTGCTTGGGCATGCTGCCCCGCTGGGCGGGCACGCCGATGCCGAGCGGCTGGTTGAACCCGAGCTTCCCGGCGAACTCCTCCAGCTTGCCGTCCCCGAGGTGCTGGGCGGCGAGCGGGGCGAAGGTGGTGTTGCAGGAGTGCGCGTAGGAGTCCAGGAAGGACAGCGAGCCGAACGACTCGTGCTCGGAGTTGCGGATCGGCAGGCCGCCGATGTTCACCGTCTTCGGGCAGGTGACCCGCTGCCCGGGGGTGAGGCCCTCGGCGAGCAGCGCCGCAGCGGTGATGGTCTTGAAGGTGGACCCGGGCGGGTAGCGGCCGTCCAGGGCGCGGTTGAAGCCGCCCCGGTTGTTGACCACGGCGAGGATCTCGCCGCTGGAGGGCCGGATGGCCACCAGGGACGTCGGCTTGTCCACGCCGTCCACGGCGATGACGGCGGCCGCCTGGGCCCGTGGGTCCAGGCTGGTGCGCACGTCGGTGCCGGGGGAGCCCTCGATGGTCTTGACGGTGGTGGCGGCCTTTCCCGCGGCCCCGGTGACCTGGATCTCGGTGGTGGGCACGCCGGCCAGCTTCTCCTGGAACGCCTCCTGCAGCCCGCCGCGCCCGACGGCGTCCCCGCGTTTGTACGCCGAGCCGAGCCGGGTGACGTCCTTGGCGGTCGCCTTGTCCAGGTATCCGACGAGTTGCTGCACCGACCCGCCGACGTCGCCGTGGTCGATCCGCGCGCCGGTGGAGTCCTGGACGGCGGCGCGGCCGGGCCAGCGGGTCTTCAGCGCCAGGTGGGCCTGGCCGTCCAGCGCGGGGTGGACCGCGCGGGGTGTCCAGGCGACCTTCCAGTGGCGGTCCTTGACGACCAGGTCGAGCGAGCCGGTGTAGGTCCAGTCGCCGAGGTCCTTCAGCGTGAGGGTGGCGGTGTAGGCGGCCTTGGCGCGGCCGTCCCCGGCGGGGGTGACCGCGCCGAGGCGGACGGCGGTGCGCTGGGCGCCGATGTCCTTGGCCAGGCGGGTGTAGGCGGTGTCGAACCCCGGCGCGGGCGCGGCGAGATCGGCCCGCATGGCGGGGAGGTCGCCCTTGGCCCACGCGGTGGTGAAGTGGGCGGCGGTCTCGCCCGCGCTGCCCCTGGTGTGCAGGACGTAGTAGGCGCCGCCCGCGGCGGCCCCCGCCACCAGGACGGCGGAGATCGAGATGATCACGATGGTACGGCCGCGCGGCACGCGTTCCCCCGGGTGTCTCGGCGTCGCCCCGAGCCTAGCGCGGTCCCGCCCGGCCGTCCGCCGGGTCCCCCGGAGAGGTCCGGTCAGGCGGCCGGCTCAGGCGTGTGACGCCGAGAGGGTTGCGTTAGGCGGCCGGCTCAGGGGTGTGACGCCGAGAGGGTTGCGTCAGGCGGCCGGCTCAGGGGTGTGACGTTTAGAGGGTCGCGTCAGGCGGCTTGTTCGCCGCGTTCCTTGACGCTGGCCGCGTACGCGGGGACGTACTCCTGGCCGGACAGGTGGCGGATGGCCTCCATCACCTGGTCGGTGACCACGCGGCGGTCTCTGGCGCGGGCAGGGTCGCCGGTGAAGCGCATGGGCTCGCCGATGCGGACACCGATCTTGGCCAGCCGGGGGACAGAGGCGCCGGGTGGCAGGACGCGGTCGGTGTTGACCATCGCGACGGGGATCACGGGTACGCCCGAGCTGAGCGCCAGCCAGGCCACACCGATCTTGCCGCGGTAGAGGCGGCCGTCGGGGGAGCGGGTGCCCTCGGGGTAGATGCCGAACAGGTCCCCGGCCTTCAGCACCCCGAGCGCGGTGTCCAGCATGGTCTGGGCGGCGGTGGCGCTCTGCCGGTCGATGGCGACCTGGCCGGTGCCGCGCATGTACATGGCCATCAGCCGGTTGCCGGTGAAGTATTCGGACTTGGCGACGAAGGTCACCTGCCTCGGCAGCATCAGCGGGAGGAACACCGAGTCCAGGATGGACAGGTGGTTGGACGCGAGCAGCGCCGCCCCCGTCATCGGGACGTGTTCGGCGCCCGTGATCTCGGGTCGCCACAGCAGCCGCAGGAACGGGCTGCTGATGATCTTTGTGATGCGATACAGCACGAACTCTCCTGATGTGCCGACGACCATGCCCACCATACGGCTCGGAGGGGAAACTTCGTGTTACGCCGGACTACAAACTGTTACATCCTCGTACAACGAACCGGCCCTCCTAGGACAACGAAACGCCCCGCGGGTGTGTACACCCGCGGGGCGGCACGTCTAAGGCCGATGTGGCGGTCGCCTCCTCGGCGAGAGGCACAACACGGCTCCAGCCGAACGGTATTCCGTGAAGGCGGTAAATGCGGCCCGGGGGACACAAACCACATCGGCCACCACCGAGACTAACTCACTCCGGGCGGTTCGTGGCCCACGACCCCTATATAGCCGTCCCCCGCAGGGGTGACGATCATCGGGACCGTGAGCGGTCGCGGCGTGGGTGGCGAGGCTCAGGTATTCAGGCGCAGGTGTGGTGTGTCGTGCCAGCCGGTGAGTTCGAGCAGGCGGCGCGCGTTCGGGGGCATGGAGTGCAACGTCAGGACGCGGCCGTCGACGAGTGTGGCCGTGACCAAGGTGCGCAGGCAGCCGACGTCGATGAAGTCCAGGCGGGTCAGGTCGAGGGACACCTCGCCCGGGCCGGGGTGGGCGGCCAGCGCCTGGGTCAGGGTGGCCAGCACGGTGCGATCGAGATCTCCTTCGATCCGCAGTCCCGGCGGGTCGGGTGTGCCGATGATGCGTGTGCGCCGGTGGGTGAAGGCCTCGCGGCTCGAAGCGTGTGGGGTGTCGGCGTTCATCGTGGTGTAGATGCCGATCCGTCTGGGGCGTGCCGGACAGGGGGCGCGGTGCCGGACGGCATGGAGATGGGGCGATGGGCCGGTGCGGTCACCATGATGGTCTGGGCCGCCACCGCGTCCGGGGTTCCGGCGGTGGCCTCGCGGGTCAGGCCTGGGGCCTGGGGCCTGAGGCGTTCGGACGGGTGGCCGTCGCCGCCTCAGAAGCCCTCGCCGGTGGTCCGCGCCTCGGTGTGGTCCGGGGGTGAGGTGATGGCGGACAGGATTTCAGGGGTGTGCACGGTGTTGCCGGGCTGTGCGGCCTGATCCATGGCCTTCTCTGCCTCGGCGGCGCTGGTGTGCGAGGGAACGGTGAGCAGGTCGATCCGCCGGCCGCCGCCGTAGGTCGCCGTGAGCAGGCCGGCGGGCATGGTGTCGAACCATCCGAGCCGGACGGCCCGGCGGCCGGCGGGGCCGTCGACCCGCAGCCGGCGAGGGCGGCCGTCCCAGTCGGCCGTGCCGAGCATGACCCGTTCGACGTGGCCGTAACGGTCGTCGAGGGCCAGGATCAGTCCCGGCAGTTCCGCGACGGGGTCGGCCGATCGAGGCCACCAGCCGCCGTCGAGAAGCGTTGGCCGCGACCGGCTCGCCTCCAGGCGCACCCGTGGCGTCGACGGCGGCGATGGGCTGATCGTCGTGGCGCGTTCAGCGGTGCTACGCACTACCACACCTTCTTCCGGCCACCTTTGATCGGGGCCACTGGAGGTCTTCGGGTCCTGGCGTTCATCGGCCTTGGCCGCGGCGGTTCGCGCGGGCCAGGCGGCGTAGCTGCGTGATGCGGGCGGTGCCGAGCACAAGGGTGAGCAGGATTCCGGTGACCAGGGCGATCAGCAGGGCGATCGCCAGCGGCAGCGTCCCGTGCAGACCGAGGAAGGACACCTGCGCGCTGGCGGTGTTCTGCAACATGAACACGATGAAGGCGATGGCCACGGCCGCGGCGGTCCACACTCCGGCCCAGGCCACGCTGGTGCGGGTGACGGGCAACGGCCCGGCGGGCGGGGCGGGCGGCGCGATCGGCGCCTCGGGCCCGGGGCCGGTGATCTCGGCGGGCGCGAGGGGCTTGGGAGGGGAGCGGCGCGGGAGGTCCATGACGTCCTTTGTGGGCCGGTGCAGGCAACCTCAGCTGGGGATGTCGTGGTTTCCCGGATACTTCGACTCTACGCGGTTCAGCTTCCGATATCTAGCAATATCTGAAGTAAGCTCCTTGCATGGTCTCCGATGCTCTGCCTTCGGCCGGATCGCGGCCCGGGGAAACGGTCTCCGGCGCGACGCGGTCGGCGCCGGGCGTGGCCTCTCCGGTCCGGCGCCGCCCGGGTGCCCAGCCCACCGCGCTGGACGGCGCCGTCGCCGAGGTGTTCGCGGACTACGAGGAGAAGATCACCCGGCCGGGCGTGCCGCTGGACGCCGGCTCGGTCCGCGTGTACCGGTCCCGGGTCCGCCAGTACCTGGCCTGGCTCGCCGGCTGCGCGGCCGAGGGCGACCCGCTCACGGACTCCGGCGCCCGTGACCGCGCGGTGCGCGACTACCGCGCCCACCTGCAGACCGTGGCCAAGCGCAGGCCTTCCACCGTCAACGCCCACCTGGCCGCGGTCGACGACTTCTACCGCCGCCGCGGGCTCGGCCCGACCGCTGTGGAGCGCGCCGGCGTCCCCCCGGCGACCTCGAGGGCACTGGACAAGGGCGACCAGCTCCGCCTGCTCCGTGAGGCCGGTCGCGCCCCGCTGCGGGACAAGGCGATCGCCTTCACCGCCTTCTACGCCGGCACCCGCCTCGCCGAGACCGTCGACCTGGACGTCGGCGACGTCCGCCTGTCCGCGGTCGAAGGCCACCTGATCATCCGCCGGGGCCGGGGCGGAAGACTCCGCGAAGTGCCCCTGCACCCCAAACTGCGTGCCGTCCTCACGGAATGGCTGGCCGAGCGTGCCGGCTGGAAAGGTGCCGGCACCGGCCCCGCCTTGTTCCTCAACCACCGCGGCGGCCGTCTGTCGGCCCGCTCCGCCTACACCGTGCTGCGCGCCATCGCCGACGCCGCCGACCTGCCCATCGGCCGCGACGGTGTCTTCACCCCCCACGTGCTGCGCCGCACGGTGGGCACCACCATGACCCGTTCCGGCACCGACATCGTCGTCGTCGCCGAACTTCTCGGCCATTCCCTGGAAACCGCTCGCCGCTACGGCCTGCCCGCGCACCAGGACCCCCGCAAGGCCCTCGAGGGGCTCACCGTCGACGAGTGACACGGCCGGACGCCCTCGGCGGGAATAACATCTGATATCTCCTTTTCGCTCCGTAATGCGAGCTGAATTCTGAGCATGTCGCAAAACGATGACGGCGGTGCTTATCAGTAGGGTCGGATTGATGGTGCGCCATTAAAGCGCATGCCTTAATATCCGATGTCCGAAAGAAAAGAATTGCCCATGGTTGACGTCAATCGTTCTCTCATAGCGCCGCGGAATATCGTTCGCTCCTGGCCGGCGGCGGTTCTCGCGGTCATGGTCGCGATGGGCGTCGTCATCGCGACGCCCCACGCCGCCAGTGCGCAACAGCCCCCGGTGGGGCTCGGCACGGCCACTGCCTTCGCCGTACTGGGCGGGTCGACGGTCACCAACACCGGTCCTTCCGTCGTCATCGGGGATCTCGGCGTGAGCCCGGGTTCCGCGGTGACCGGTTTCCCGCCCGGCAACGTCGTCGGGGCCATTCACGCGGCCGACGCCGTCGCCACCCAGGCTCAGGCCGACCTGACCACCGCCTACAACGACGCCGCCGGCCGCACCCCGGTCACCACCGTGGCCACGCAGCTCGGCGGGACCACCTTGAGGGAGGGGGTCTACAACTCCACCGCGGGGACCTTCCAGATCACCGGGAATCTGACCCTCGACGCGCAGGGCGACCCGAACGCGGTCTTCGTCTTCCAGGCGGCCTCCACTTTGATCACCGCGTCGGCCAGCTCGGTGAGCCTCATCGGCGGCGCCCAGGCGTGCAACGTCTTCTGGCAGGTCGGCAGCTCGGCGACCTTGGGCACGGGCTCCACCTTCGTGGGGAACATCCTCGCGCTGACCTCGATCACCGCGACCACCGGAGCTGGCGTGAACGGCCGCCTCCTGGCCCGCAACGGCGCCGTGACCCTGGACACCAACACCGTCCAGCGGCCCGTCTGCGTGATCCCGCCCGCCAGGTCCACCACCACCACGCTGACCTCGTCGAACACCTCGGTGACCGCCGGGTCTCCGGTCACCTTCACCGCGACGGTGACGACCTCGACCGGCACGCCCGTCACCAGCGGCTCGGTCTCGTTCACCGGTGACGGCGGCGGCCTGGGCGTCGTCCCGGTCGACGCGAACGGCCGTGCCGTGCTGACCACCGGCAATCTCCCGGAAGGCGTGCATCAGATCGTCGCCAGATTCCAGGGCACGGCCCAGTTCGATTCCAGCACCTCACGGCCGCTCGCCCAGACCGTCCGCCCGGCGGTCGTTCCCGTTCCTCCGGATAACGGCATGAACAACGGCATGAACAACGGCATGAACAACGGCATGAACAACGACAGGAACAAGGACAAGGAATGCGAGGAGAACGGCAAGGCGGCCATGGACAAGACCCGGTCCGCGGACCATGCCAAGCCCGCGGACCGCGAACACCGTCGTGACCGTTACGACCGTGACGACCGCCGGGATCGCATGGTGACGTTCCAGACGCTCCACACCATCGAGGGGGTGATCGGTGAGGACGCCCGCGGAGGGCACCACAGCGATCACGGCTCCTGGTCCGCGCACCACCCCGGGCATCGTCACAAGCACTTCAAGGCCCACAAGTTCCACAAGCAGCCGCGTCACCACGCGCGGCACGTGAAGCACCCGAGGAAGCAAGCCTCGCTCCCCACCGCCGGTTGACCAACGAGGCCGAAGCCGAGCGGGCCCGTCCCCTGGGGGACGGGCCCGCCGGCGGTGTCGGGGCCGGCCGAGGTGAGGCCGCGATCCCGTGGGGATCAGCGAGCGGCTCGGGCCGCGGCCGTGATGAGGGCGGTGGCGGCGCCGGGGTGGGAGATCATGACCACGTGTGAGGCTCCCGGGACCTCGCTGGTGCGCGCGCCGGCGCGGCCGGCCATGAAGCGCTGGGCCGCGGGCGGGATGGCCTGGTCGGCTCCGGCCACCAGGTACCAGGAGGGGATGTGCCTCCAGGCGGGCGCCCCGCTCGGGGCGCCGAGCGCGGCCAGGGCGGCGGGCCGCTGGGTGGCGGCCATCAGGGCGGTGTCCCGGGCGGGCAGGTCGGCGGCGAAGGCGGCGCGGAACCTCGCCGGGTCGATGTAGGCGTCGGTGCCGGTCCCGCCGCCGGGCAGCGGGAACGGGCGGGCGAGCAGGCTGGACGGCAGCAGGCTCCCGGGGTACCTGCCGGACAGGTCGAGTGCCGACTCGCCCTGGTCGGGGGCGAACGCGGCGATGAAGACCAGTGCCTTCACATTGGGGTTGCCGCCGGCGGCGTTGGAGATGACCGCTCCGCCGTAGGAGTGGCCGACCAGGACGAGGGGCCCGGGGATGGTGGCGACGATGCTGGACAGGTAGGCGGCATCGCCGGTCAGGTCACGCAACGGGTTGGCGGGGGCGATCACCGGGTAGCCGGCCGTCTGGAGCAGGGCGGCGACCTTGTTCCAGCTCGAGGCGTCGGCGAACGCGCCGTGGACCAGTACCACGGTCGGTTTGGCCGTACTCCGGTCCGCCGGCGTGGCGGAGGAGGCGGCCGACGCGGGGACGACCCCGGCCAGGACGGCCAGGAAGCCCAGCATCACGGGCAGCAGGATCCGGATTCTCGACCGGGAAGGCGGCGAAGCCTGTCGGGACGGGTGCGCGGGCATGGCGGAGCTCCTTGGTATCGGTATGACGTGAGGCGCTCGGCGCGAGCGCTGAGACGGTGGGGCTTCGGCCGTTCTGGAGGAGGCGCGGAAGCGTGCCGGTCGGTCCGGGCCTTGTTCCCCGAAGATCCCGCGGCCGTCGTACAAGGGCATACCGTAGGAACGGACTCGCGGCCCCCGCGAGCGTCACCTGACTGTGTCACCGAGCGTCACGTGGCGCAGGTGCCGAACGCGTGCGGCCGGGCCCCTGCGGCACGGCGGCCGGTTCGCTGGACAGGGCACTGAACGCGAGCGATCATGGCGGCATATGTCAGCAGACCAGCCGATGGCTGCGCTTTTCGGGCGGGAGTCCGAACAGCGGCGTCTCAGCGATTTCGTGGACGGCGTCCGCGACGGCGGCGGGGCGATGCTGGTGCGGGGCGAGGCGGGGATCGGGAAGTCGGCCCTGCTGCTGGAGACGGCGAGGGCCGCCGCCGCCCGGGGCATGCGGATCCTGCGGACGGCCGGCGTGGAATCGGAGACACATCTGCCCTTCGCCGGTCTGCACCAGGCGCTGCTCCCGGTTCTCGCCGGCATCGGGGAGCTGCCCGCCCCGCAGCGTGACGCGCTGGGGGCGGCGTTCGGGCTGGTCGACGCGCGGGTACCCGACCTGTTCCTCATCGCCCTGGCGACGCTGAATCTCCTGGGCGACGCCGCCGCGCGCTCACCCGTCCTGCTGCTCGTCGAGGACGCTCACTGGCTGGACCGCTCCAGCGCCGACGTGTTCGCGTTCGTCGCGCGGCGGCTGGACTCCGAGCCGATCGCGCTGCTGGCCGCGATACGCGACGGTTTCCACGGCCCCCTGGACGAGGCCGGGCTACCGGAGTTGCCGCTCGATCGGCTCGACGACACCGCCGCGACCGCCTTGCTGGACGCGTGCGGCCCCGCCCTGGCGCCCGCGGCGCGCACGCGGGTGCTGCGAGAGGCGGCGGGAAACCCCCTGGCTCTCGTCGAACTGCCGATCGCCGCGGACAGGCAGAGCGGGAAGGCGGCCCTGCCGCCGGGGTGGCTCCCGCTGACGACCCGCCTGGAACAGGCCTTCACCGCCCGGATATCGGGGTTGCCGCCGACCACCCGGACCATGCTGCTGGTGGCCGCGCTCAACGACAGCACGGCCCTCTCCGAGACCCTCGACGCCGCCGCGATGATCGTCGGCGGGCCGGTCACGGCGGACGACCTGGCGCCCGCGGTCACCATACGGCTGGTGGACGCGCACGAGGCCGCGGTGCGGTTCCGGCACCCGCTGATGCGCTCGGCGATCCACCAGGGCGCGAGCGTCTCCCAGCGTCAGGTGGCGCACGCCGCGCTCGCCGACGTCCTCGCAGGCCAGCCGGACCGTCGCGTCTGGCACCGGGCGGCGGCCACCCCGAGGCCGGACGAGGCCATCGCCTCCGAGCTGGAGACCGTGGCCGGCCGCGCGCGACGCCGGGGCGACCTGGTGTCGGGCGTCGCGGCGCTGGAACACGCCGCCAGGCTCAGCGAGGATCCCGTTAACCGGGCTGAACGGCTGGTGCGCGCCGCCGAGTACGCGGCCGAGCTGGGGCGGCGCGACACCGTCGCCAGGCTGCTGGGCGAGGCGGCGCCGCTGCGGCTGTCGGCGCGGCAGAGGGCCCGTATCGTGTGGATCCGCGAGAGCTTCGAGGACGGCGTCCGCGACGGCGGCGCGGCGGCGCGCTCACTGGCCGACCTCGCCGAGAGCGTCGCGGCGCGGGGGGACACCGATCTCGCCCTTAAACTCCTGTCGAGCGCGTCCCTGCGGTGCTTCTGGGCTCACACCGGCCCGGAGGCACGGCGACGCGTCGTCTCGGTGGCCGAGAGCCTGCCCATCGACGTCCTGGACGGCCGGCTGCTGACGATCTTGGCGTTCGCGGCTCCCATCGAGCGCGGCAAGGTCGTGATCGACCGGTTGCGCCACCTGGCCGCGCACCCGGCCGGCGACCGGCAGGCGGCCCGCCTGCTCGGCAGCTCGGCGCTGATCGTGGGTGCCTTCGACCTGTCGATGGAGTTCTGCGCCACGTCGCTCCCGGCGCTGCGGGCACAGGGCCGGCTCAGCGGCCTGGCCCGGGACCTCGGGGCACAGGCGTTCAGCGCGGTCCGGCTCGCCGACCTGAGCGTGGCCATCCCCGCGGCCGAGGAGGCCGGCCGGCTGGCGCAGGAGACGTCCCAGCCGCTGATGCACGCCATCGCCCTGGCCTCGGGAGCGATGCTCGCCGCGCTGCGCGGCGAGCAGGACCGCGTGGAGAGCCTCGCGGCACGGGCCGAGCAGGTGGCGCTGCCCATCGGCGCCCTCCCGGTGCTGGCCACGGCGCGGCTCGCGCGCGGGCTCGCCGCGCTCGGTGAAGGACGCTACGCCGACGCCTACGACCACCTGCTGCGGATGCACGATCCCGCCGATCCCGCCTTCCACCTGGCGATGCGTTGCTTCTCCATCGCCGAACTCGCGGACGCCGCGGCGCACAGCGGCCAGAGCCGGGCGATCGCCGGCATCATGGCGGAGCTGGAGACGGTGGCGCTCACCACACCGTCGCCTTGCCTGCACGCCGACCTGCGCTACGCCCGGGCGGTACTGGCCGACGACGCCACCGCCGAGCCCTTCTTCGAGGCCGCGCTCGGGGAGGACCTGCGGCGATGGCCCTTCCTGCGGGCCCGGGTGCAGCTGGCCTACGGCGAGTGGCTCCGGCGCAGGCGGCGCACGGCCCAGTCACGGGCGCCGTTGCGCGCGGCCCGCGAGACTTTCGACGCCCTCGGGGTCATCGCCTGGAGCGAGCGGGCGCGCCGGGAGCTTCGGGCCTCCGGCGAGAGCAGCCGCAGCCGCACCAGCGAGGCACGCGACGTGCTCACGGCGCAGGAACTCCAGATCGCCCAGATGGCGGCCGACGGCCTGACGAACCGGGAGATCGGCGAGAAGCTCTACCTGTCGCACCGGACCATCAGCTCCCACCTCTACAGGATCTTTCCCAAGCTGGCGGTCACCTCGCGATCGGACCTGCGCACGGCCCTGCGCGCGCCGGCCTGACCTCGCCGAGGCGGCTCCTCCTCACATGACGCTCGGTGACGCAGTCATGTGACGCTCGCGAGGCGCGCGAAGGGCTTCCTACCTTGAGGCCATGACCACACGGAGTTCGTTCAAGAACGGCAGCACGCCGACCGTCGTGCTGGTGCACGGAGCCTTCACCGACGCCTCGAGCTGGGCCGGTGTGATCACCGAACTCCAGGCCACCGGCATCCCCGTGACCGCGGTGGCCAACCCGCTGCGCGGACTGGCCACCGACGCCGGCTACCTCGCCGGCGTCGTCGCCGAGATCGACGGCCCGGTCCTGCTGGTGGGCCACTCCTACGGCGGTGTGGTCATCACCCAGGCCGGAGCGCGGGCGGGCAACGTCGCCGGGCTGGTCTACGTGGCGGCCTTCGCCCTGGAGGAAGGGGAGAGTGTGCTGGACGTCACCGGCCGCTTCCCCGGCACCCTGCTGGGCCCGGCGCTGCGCCCGTCCACCTTCCGCACCGGCGACGCGGAGGAGGCCGTGGAGCTGTATCTCAGGACCGGCCGGTTCGGCGCGGTGTTCGCCGCCGACCTGCCCGAGCCCTTCACCTCGGCGGCGGCCGCGGCGCAACGCCCCATAGCCGCCGCCGCGTTCGAGGAGAGCTCTCCCGGCGCGAGCTGGAAGACCCTGCCGTCCTGGTACGTCGTCGCGACCGCCGACCAGGCCGTCCATCCCGCCGCCCAGCGTTTCATGGCCCGGCGAGCCGGCTCCGACACCGTAGAGGTCGACGGGTCACACGCGGTCGCGCTGTCGCGACCGGCCGCCGTCGCCGCCCACATCCGCCGTGCCGCGACCGCGGCCCAGGCGGTCAAGAACGTCATCCAGGCATGAGCAAGCCGCGTCCCGTACGCGATGGCAAGAGGAGCACCCGATGACCGCACCGCCCACTCCCGTCGTCTTCATCCACGGCCTGTGGCTGCACGCCACCTCCTGGACCCCCTGGACCGAGCTGTTCACGGCCGCCGGCTACGCACCGGTCGCGCCGGGCTGGCCGGGTGACGGCGAGACCGTCGAGATCTCCCGCAAGGACCCCGGCCCCATCGCCGGCCACGGGATCGACGACGTCGTCGCCCACTACACACGGATCATCGGCGCCATGGACGTCAAGCCGCTCCTGATCGGCCACTCGTTCGGCGGCATGATCGCCCAGAGGCTGCTCGGGCTGGATCTCGCCGCGGCCGCGATCGCGATCGACGCCGCCCAGATCAAGGGGGTCCTGCCGCTGCCGTTGTCGGCGCTGCGCTCGACCCTGCCGGTGTTCAGGAACCCGGCCAACAGGCGCCGGGCCGTCTCCCTCACCTTCGACCAGTTCACCTACGCGTTCGGCAACGCCATCCCGGCTCGGGAAGCCGCCGAGCTGTACGAACGCTGGACCATTCCCGCGCCGGGCAAGCCGCTGTTCGAGGCCGCCGCCGCCAACTTCTCCCCCCGCTCGCCCGCCAAGGTCGACACCGGCAACGACGCCCGGGGGCCGCTGCTGCTGATCGCGGGCGGCATGGACCACACCGTCCCCGTGGCCGTCACCAAGGCGACCCTCAAGCAGTACCGGCACTCCACCGCGATCACCGAGCTCCAGGTGTTCCCCGGCCGAGGCCACTCCCTCACTGTGGACCACGGCTGGCGGGAGGTCGCCGACGCATGCCTGACCTGGCTCGCCAGGAACGGCCTGTAGACGCGCGGAGAGCGAACCCGCGGCACCGGCCGGTGCCGCGGCGTCGTCAGGGCGGATGTGGTGGACTCCCCGCCGGGGGCGGCGGGCGCAGGGGGGCGGGTGCGGGGAGGCGGAGGCGGTCGACGGCCTCGCGGCGGCGGGTTTCCGGGCGGCGGTCGTAGCGGGCGGTGGTGACGGGGGAGGCGTGGCCGACCAGGGCCTGGGTGGTGGCGAGGTCCACGCCGGCGTCGAGCAGCTCGCCGATGAAGGTGCGCCGGAAGTCGTGCGGGGTGCGACGGGCGGCGCCGGCGGCGGTCAGGCGGCGGGTGACGATGTCGGCGATCGCCTGACCGGTCATCGGGGCGGGACGGCCGCCGGGGGCGCGCAGCCGCCCGGCCTTGTTGATGGGGGAGAACAGCGCGCCCGCGGCCCGCCCGCGCACCGCCAGCCACGCCTCGATCCGGGTGACGGCCTCGGCGGTGAGGTAGACCAGGCGTTCCTTGTCGCGCTTGCCGCGCACGCGCAGCGACCGGGCGGCGGTGTCGTAGTCGGCCAGGGAGAGGCCCGCGATCTCGGCCCGCCGGCAGCCGGTGGAGTACAGCACGGCGAGCAGCGCGCCGTCGCGCACCCCGGCGGGCGAGCCGTCCTGGTCGCAGGCCGACAGGGCCGCGCCGGTCACCTCGGGCGGCACGTGCTGCCCGGTGGGCAGCCTGGTGTGCTGGAGGGTGGGCAGGTCGGCGGCGCGCTGGTAGTCCTCGGCGTCCATCCGGCCGAGCCGCCACGCCTCGCGCATCACCCGGCGCAGCGCGACCAGGTGCTTGTTGACGTACGACGGCGACCAGCCGCGTTCGGTGAGGATGGCGCGGATCCGCACGGTGTGCTCGTACCGGAGCAGGTGCCAGGGCTGGCCGGCGCCGATGGCCTGCTCGTCGCCGGAGATGACCCGGGCGATGCGGTCCAGGCAGCCGCGCATCGCGCGCCGCGACTCGGCGCTGGTCAGCGCGTCGAGGTAGACGTGGTAGGGATCGGTGGCGGGGGAGACCACGACTCCGGCGCCAGGGTCCGGCACGACGGGTACGTCCACGGGACGATCTTAGGGCGGGAACGGCGTGGGGTGGTCAGCCCAGGCGGAAGTCGATCACCCGGACCGGGGAGGGGGTGGTGCCGGTGGAGCGGCGCTGGTACATCACCGACAGGACGCGTTCGCTCGCGACCCTGGCGTAGTCCACCAGGCACTCGCCGAACGCGTCGTGGCCCGCGCCGTCGAACACGATGCGCCAGTCGGAGTAGGCACCGGAGGCGGAGGCGGCGGCGATCTTGGCGAAGGGGAGTACCACGTAGGCGTTGTCGGAGGCGTCGAAGACCAGGCGGGAGCGGCCGGTGGAGCCCAGGGCGAAGGGGATCTCGGTCTTGCGCCAGGCGCCGGAGGCGTCCTTGCGGACGTGGAACGCGCGGGCGTAGGAGGTGCGCTGGGCGGCGTAGGAGGAGACGCACTGGGTGAAGCGGCCGGGGACGTAGCTGATGATCACGTGGGGGCGGCCCGCCGAGTCGGCGGCCTGGGCCTCCTGGTTCATCAGGCCGTGGTCGACGGTCATCGGGTCCACCACCAGGCCGGGGGAGGTCACCGAGACCGCGGTGCCCCCGGTGGTGGCGACCTGCGTGCCGGCGTCGTTGCGCCAGGTGCGGCCCTGGTCGTCGCTGTAGACGTAGCCGGTGTCGTGGTTGGCCAGGCCGCCGCCGTTGCACAGCACCCCGGTGTTGCCCTCGCGCCAGGTGAACGCGGCGTGCAGGCGGCCCCGGGTGTCGTAGGTCAGGCCGTGCAGGTACATGTTGCGGGTGGTGCTGGTCACCCCGCGCGCGGTGTACGAGCCGGTGGCGCTCGTCCACGCGCCGAGTGCCCGCCAGGTGCCGCCGTCGTACTCGGCGAGCCGGTTGACGCCGTTGCCCGAGCCGCCGGTGCGGTAGCTGAACTGCAGGCGGCCGTTCGGCGCGACGAGGAACTGCGGGTAGGTGATGGTGCCGAGGGACAGGCCGCCGAGCCCGCGCTGGAAGGATTCGAAGCGCCCGGCGGACCAGGCGGAGTCCGTCGCCTGACCGGCGGGGGAGCGGGTGTACCAGACGGTGCTGTTGTGGGTGTCCATGGCGACGTGCAGCCGACCGTCGGCGGGGGAGACGCCGAGGGAGATGACGTTGTGGGAGTCGTCGGCGCTCAGCTGGTGCGGCAGGGTGAACGACTGCCAGGCCCCGCCGGGCAGGGCGCGCCGCGCCAGCACCGCGGACCGGTTCGCGGTGTACCAGGCGGCGTACTGGTAGGCGCCGTGGGTGAGGATGCCGTTGAGCTGGAACGACTGGGTGTTGACCAGGCCGTCGTAGGAGACGAAGTAGAGCCCGGAGGGGTCCAGGGTCCAATCCCCGAGCCGGGTCACGGCGGGACCGGCCAGCGCGTGCGCGGGGCGCGCGGCCAGGGAGGCGGCGGCGAGCACGCCGCCGGCCGCCAGCAGGCGCCTACGGCTCAACGGGTCGGTCATCGATTCTCCACCCAGTTCGTCGGCGGTCACACCGGAACCCCCGCCGTCGGCAGGGTTGTTAGCCCTAACATCAGAGGGGTCCTCCTGTGGGCCGTCCGGTCGTCCGGGGGAGGCCCGGAGCCCAGACGCTAGAAACCGGTCACCACCCTGTCAAACACCCGCGGGCCCGCCGGACGCGCCGGCTCGAAACGTTTCAGGTCAGCCCTGGGCAGGACTCACCGCAGCGTGCCGCCCGCGGTGAAAGTTGCATCGCCGCACCGCGGCCCCGGTCCCCTCGCACGAGGCCCGACGCCCGCCGCGGCGGGCGGTGCGGGCGGCGGTCCGTTGACACGCCCGGCGGCCGTTCCTACCGTCTGGCAGACCGCACGCTCCCACGGATCCGGATCGGACGACCATGTTGCGTTCACGTCTGCCGAGCACCCGAGTGTTAGCGCTCACAGCGGCGCTGGGGCTGGCACTCACCGGGGTGGTCGCCACCTCGTCGCCGGCCGCCGCGGCCGGCCCGGCCGCGCACTACCTGATGACCGCGTTCACCAACAGCAGCGAGTCGAACATGTACATCTACGACTCGCCGAACGCCACCAGCTACACCCTGGTCAGGGCCAACGCCTACCGTCCGCCGTCCGGGCTGATCCGCGACCCTAGCGTGCTCAGGCACACCGACGGTCAGTACTACATCGTGTACACCACCAACTGGACGGGCGACACGATCGGCTTCGCGCGCAGCCCCGACCTGGTCACCTGGACGTTCCTGCGCAACGTCAGGGTCGGCCTGAACGGCGCCACCGGCAGCACCTGGGCCCCCGAGTGGTTCAAGGACTCCGACGGCAGCGTCCACGTGATCTTCTCCGCCTCCGCGACGGGCACCGCGGGCCAGTTCCGCCCCTACCGGATCACCGCGACCGACACCGCCCTGTCGGCGTGGAGCGCGCCGGCGGCGCTCGGCATCCCGGCGAACTACATCGACAGCCACGTCGTCAAGATCGGCGGCACGTACCACAACTTCCTGAAGAACGAGACGACCAAGTACATCGAGCACGCCACCGCCACCTCCCTGTCCGGGCCGTGGAGCTTCGCCGGCACCGGCAACTGGGCGGGCTGGGGGAGCGGGCTGGAGGGCCCGGCGCTGACCCGGCTGCCCGACGGCAGGTGGCGGATCTACTTCGACAACTACACCGCCGGCCGCTACTACTACGCCGACAGCTCCGACCTGAACTCCTTCGGGGCGAAGGTGGAGCTGTCCGGTCTGTCGGGCACCGCGCGGCACTTCACCGTGCTGCGCGAGGACTCCGGGGACGGCACCGCCCTGCCGTCCGGCACCCGCTCGCTGCGCTCGGTCAACTTCCCCGACCGGTACGCGCGCGCCCGCGACAACGCCGCGTACATCGACCCGCTGAGCGCCTCCAGCCCGCTCGCCGACCGCCGGGCCGCGACCTTCAACATCGTGCCGGGGCTGGCCAGCTCCGCCTGCCACTCGCTGGAGTCGGTGACCTCTCCGGGCTCCTACCTGCGGCACTACAGCATGCGGCTGAGGGTGCAGGCCAACGACGGCTCGGCGGTGTTCCGCGGCGACGCCACCTTCTGCGGCAGGGCCGGCCTGGCGGGCGGGGGCACCGTGTCGCTGGAGTCGTACAACTACCCGGGCCGCCTGCTGCGCCACTACAACTACGAGCTGCGGCTGGACCTGCGCGAGTCCGCCTCGTCGTTCGCGGGCGACGCGTCCTTCACGGTGACGGCGCCCCTGGGCTGATCCCCCACGAATAAATCTACAAAGTAAAGGCGCCCGGTCAGCTCACGATCCCCACCACCAGATCCGACAACCTTCGCCCATCGGCGAGCAGCCCGGCGACGAGTCCCAGGTCGTCGTCGTGGCGGCGGAGCAGCGGGTACCAGGTCTCGCGCAGTTCCCGCAGCGCGGGGCAGAGCCGGGCGCGGGGATCGGCGTGCACGAGGACGCGGCCGTCCGCGCCGGGGCGGCGCAGGGCGAGGCCGTGCTGTTCCAGCCGGTCGACGATGCCGGTGACGGTGTCCTCGTCGAGGGCGGCCTGGGCGGCCAGTTCGCGGGCGGGCATGGGGCCGCGGCGGCACAGCAGGGCGAGGCAGCGGAACTCCGGGACGGCCAGGCCGGTGCGCAGCGCCAGCGCGGTGACCAGGCGGTGGGCCTGGGTGAGCAGTGCGGCGGTCTCGCGCGGCACGGCTTCCAGGACGTCGATGTCGGTGGGGTGCTCGGCGTTGGCGTGGGGCATGGCGCTCCTTCGCGGGCGGGCACGGCCGAAGCCGGATCGCGCGGCGGCGCGATCCGGCTTGCCGGCCTGGTGGCCGGGGGTGCCTCGGTGGCGTGGTGTGCGGGGGTCGCCGGAGGCGGGTGTTCATCCGGTCACAGCGGGCTGGACTCGGTTTCGCTGGAGGACTGGGTGAGGCAGCGCATCCGGGCGTTGCGGAAGAAGGCGGCGAAGCCTTCGGGGTTGCCGGTGTCCCTGGTCTCGGCGAGGAAGGGGACGATGCGGCTTTCGATGACGTGGACGTGCTGCTGGGCGGCGAGGTGGCGGGCGATGCCGGCGAAGTCGCCCTCGTAGTGGACGAGGCGGACCAGGACGTCGTCCTTGACGAAGACGCCGGTGCCGATGAGGCGGGCGGTCTCCTCGCCGCGTTCGTCGGTGATGACGGGGTTCTCGAGGGCGGGTGCGTTGGCGAAGACCTCGGCGAGTTCGTCCTCGTGGCCGGGTTTGATGCGGAAGGTGAGCATGGCGTAGGGCATGGGTTTTCCTTTGTGGTCGGTGTCCGGGAAGGGGTGGTGTGGTCAGTACGCGGCGAGGACTTCGTAGGAGCCGAAGATGCCGAGGCCCTTGTCGTGGTAGCGGGCGAGGGGGGAGGTGGTGGGGAGGTGTTCGGGGCTGCGTTCCCATTCGCGGTAGGTGGTGACGTCGTCCCATTCGCTGAGGACGGCGTATCTGCGGGGGTCGCGCAGGGAGCGGAGCAGTTCGTTGCCGCGCAGGCCGGTGCGGCCGCGCAGGGTGGTGCTGATCTGGTGGTAGGCGTTCTCGATGGAGCCCTTGTCGTTCTCGGGTTCGTTGAGGTAGAGGGCGACGCGGACGCGGCCGGCCTGGGGTGTGGAGGTGTAGCTGGAGGAGACGTACATGGGGGTCATGGAGGTGCCGGCGGGGTCGCGGTAGGGGTCGAGGCGCATGCGGTTGGCGGCGTGTTCGGGGCTGTGCTCGAACTCGTGGAAGCGTTCCTTGTTGCGCCAGTCGCTGGTGACGTAGTAGACGCCGTCCTCGTCGGGGCTTTTGGCCATGGACTGGGCGACGTTGGCGGGGTGGCGGGCGATGGTGGCGGCGATGTCGCGCCAGGTCTTCTCGAAGTCGCGTTCCATGCCGGGGTGGATGCGCATCTTGACCATGACGCGGTAGACGGTGTCGTTGTCGTGGTTGTCGTTCATGCTCGCTCTCTTCTTCGTGGTGGGGTGGGCTGGGTGGTGGTGGTCAGGTGGGGGCGGGGGCGGTGCGGTCGGCGGCCTCTTCGACGAGTTGCCTGATGCGGTTCATCTGGACGATGGTGTTGTCGTTGAGGCGTTTGGTCATTTGTTTGTCGCTGAGGGGGGCGTCGGGCTTCATTTCGAAGTCCTGGACCCAGCGCATGCGGACGGCGTCGGGGACCTGGGTGTACTCCCAGAAGAGGTTCATGTATTTGAACCAGCCGGGTTCGACGCGGTGGGCGCGGACGGTGCGGGTGGCGGGGTCGGGGGTG
The DNA here is from genome assembly GCF_042658925.1 of Sphaerisporangium aureirubrum. NCBI lineage: Bacteria > Bacillati > Actinomycetota > Actinomycetes > Streptosporangiales > Streptosporangiaceae > Sphaerisporangium > Sphaerisporangium aureirubrum. The sequence continues at coordinate 7,590 of NZ_JBHSRF010000070.1, read as the reverse complement.
CGTTCGGAGACCCAGCTCCATTCGTTGCCGTCGGCGTCGGGGTGCATGGTGAGGCGGAAGCGCACGGTCTGGCCGCGGCGTTCGAGGATCTGGGTGGCTTTGTATTCGCTGAACAGGGCGGGCCATGAGGCGACGTCGTTGGTCATGGTCCAGACCAGGTCCATGGGGGCGGCGATGATGATCTCGTTGTCGACGTGTCCTGCCATGTGGGTGACCTCCGGTGTCAGGCGGCGAGGCGGCGGTTGACGTAGTCGACCGCGGCTTGTGGGGTCTTCATTTCGTCGACGGCGTCGTCGGGGATGCGGACGCCGAGTTCTTGCTGGATGCGTGCGGCCATTTCCAGGACGGCGAGGGAGTCGTAGCCGAGGTCGACGAAGGTGATGTCGCCGATGTCGTCGTTGAGGTCGATGGTTTCGGGTACGCCCGCGCAGCCGCCCATGATGCGTCTCATGTCGTCGAGGCCGAATGTGGTCATGTGGTTTCTCCGTTGGTTGTGGGGTGTCCGGGTGCCGTGGGTGGTCCGGTGGGTTCAGGTGGCGGTGAGGACGCAGGCGGCGTTGAAGCCGCCGTGGCCGCGGGCGAGGACGAGTGCGGTGCGGACGGGGCCGTCGCGGGGGGTGCCGCGGACGAGGTCGATGTCGCAGCCGGGGGCGAGGGCGCGGACGCCGGTGGTGGGGGGGATGACTCCGTCGCGGATGGCGAGGAGGGCGGTGGCGAGGTCGAGGGCGGCGCCGCCGGCGTAGAGGCGTCCTGTCATGGTCTTGGGTGCGGTGACGGGGACGGCGCAGGGGCCGAAGACGGTGGTGATGGCGTGGGCTTCCTGGCGGTCGCGGTGGGGGATGCCGAGGGCGTCGGCGAAGACGACGTCGATGTCTGTGGGGTTGAGCCGGGCTTCGTCGAGTGCGGTGGTGATGGCGCGGCGGAGGTTGGACAGGGGGAGGCGGCCGGGTTCTGGGGGTGGGTCGAAGGTGGCGGCGTAGCCGGCGAGTGCGCCGTAGGGGTGGGCGTGGCGGGCTTTGGCGGTGGTGGGGTGTTCGGCGATGAGCATGGCGCCGCCTTCGCCGGGGATGTAGCCGCAGGCGTCGGTGTCGAAGGGGAGGTAGGCGCGTTCGGGGTCGTCGCGGGTGGAGAGGTGGCCGGTGGAGAGTTGGGCGACGAGGCCGTAGGGGCACAGGGAGGCGTCGGTGCCGCCGGTGACGACGACGCGGGCGTCCTGGCGGAGGAGGCGGCGGGCTTGGGCGGCGACGTCGAGGCCGCCGGCTTGTTCGGTGCAGATGACGCCGCAGGGGCCGCGCATGCCGTGGCGGATGGAGATCTGGCCGGTGGTGGCGGCGTAGAACCAGGCGATGGATTGGTAGACGCCGACGTATTGGGGGCCTTGGGCCCAGAGTTTCTCGATTTCGCGTTGGCCGAATTCGGTGCCGCCGGAGGAGCCGGCGGTGACGACGGCCATTTGGTATTCGGGGAGGGTGGTGGGGTCGATGCCGGCGTCGTGCAGGGCCATGTCGGCGGCGGTGAGGCCGAGGTGGCTCCAGTGGTCGGTCTGTACGGCGATGCGGCTGGGGATGTGTTCGGTGTCGTCGAAGCCGGTGACTTCGCCGGCGAGGTGGACGGGGTAGCGTTCGGCGTCGAAGCGGGTGATGGGGCCGATGCCGCTTTTGCCGTCGAGGGTGGCGGACCAGTAGGCCTGGATGCCGAGGCCGTTGGGTGCGGTGATGCCGAGGCCGGTGATGACGGGGCGGTCGGTGGTGTGGTCGGTCATGGGGTGCCGCCTTTCCGGGCCGTTCGGGCGGGGCGGCGTCCGGTGGGGCGGGCGAGCAGCATGGCGGTCTGGAAGCCGCCGAAGCCGCTGCCCACGCTGAGGACGACGTCCATGGGCTGTTGCCTGGCGGTGAGCGGGACGTAGTCGAGGTCGCATTCGGGGTCGGCGGTGTGGAGGTTGGCGGTGGGGGGGACGACGCCGTGGGTGAGGGCGAGGGCGCAGGCGGCGACTTCGATGGAGCCGATGGCGCCGAGTGAGTGGCCGATCATCGATTTGATGGAGCTGACGGGGACGCGGTGGGCGCGGTCGCCGAGTGCGGCTTTGAAGGCGGCGGTTTCGTGGCGGTCGTTCTGGCGGGTGCCGGAGCCGTGGGCGTTGATGTAGTCGATGTCGTCGGGGTTGAGGTGTGCTTGGTTCATGGCGGTGCGGATGGCTTCGGCCATTTCGCGGCCGTCGGGTTTGAGGCCGGTCATGTGGTAGGCGTTGCTGCGGCCGGCGGTGCCGACGATTTCGGCGTAGATCTTGGCTCCGCGGCGGGTGGCGGTGGTGCGTTCTTCGAGGATGAGGATGGCGGCGCCTTCGCCGAGGACGAAGCCGTTGCGGTCGAGGTCGAAGGGGCGGGAGGCGTGCTGGGGGTCGTCGTTGCTGGGGGAGGTGGCTTTGATGGCGTCGAAGCAGGCGACGGTGATGGGGGAGACGGGGGCGTCGGTGGCGCCGGCGACGACGGCGTCGGCTGAGCCTTCTTTGACGAGGGTGTAGCCGTGGGCGACGGAGTCGAGGCCGGCGGTGCAGCCGGTGGAGATGAGGGCGACGGGGCCTTCGGCGCCGGCGGTCCAGGCGACTTCGGTGGCCATGGTGCTGGGGATCATGTAGCCGTAGAGCTGGGGGACGCCGTAGGCGGGGTCGACGAGCCAGCGGCGGCCGCCGTCGCTGAGGACGACGTATTCCTGTTCGAGGCCCATGGTGCAGCCGACGGCGCTGCCGATGGAGACGCCGAGGCGTTCTGGGGGGACGTGGGTGTGGGTGAGGCCGCTGTCGGCGAGGGCTTCGCGGGTGCTGACGACTCCGAGTTGTGCGGCGCGGTCCATGCGGCGGATCTGCTGGGGGGTGAGGCCGTGGGCGGCGGGGTCGAAGTCGCATTCGGCGGCGATGCGGGAGCGGAAGCCGGTGGGGTCGAACAGGGTGATGCCGCGGGTGGCGGTGCGGCCGGCGGTGAGCAGGTCCCAGAAGGCGGGGACGCCGATGCCGCCGGGTGCGGCGACGCCGATGCCGGTGATGACGACGCGCCGCCGGTGGCCGGCGCCGGGCCGTGCGGGGGTCCGGCGCCGGGTGACGGGACGGGTGTCCACGTTGGTCACCGCTGGGTTCCGGCGGTGGCGTCGTGGGTGTGGCCGGCCGGGTGTTCGGTGTCGACGTGGCCGAGTTCGGGCCGGGGTGCCAGGGGTGAGGCGTGGAAGACCATGCAGGCTTCCTCGTCGCCGTGGTTGTCGACGCGGTGGCGGACGGTTTTGGGGATCATCATGCTTTCGCCGGGGTTGAGGATGATCTCCTGGTGGCCGTCGATGCGGGCGGTGACGGTGCCGCGGACGATGTACATGAATTCTTCGGAGTAAGGGTGGTAGTGCTCGACGAAGTGTTCGCCGGGCTGCAGGTAGGCGACGCCCATGAAGCCGGAGGTGGAGCCGACGGTCTTGGGGCTGAGCAGGACGCGGATGTCGCCGCCGCGGCGGTGGTTGGGGGCGACGTCGGCGGCGGTGATCTTGGTGAGGTGGGTGTCAGACATGGCTGTCGGCCTCCCAGGTGTAGAAGGGGTCGGCCATGGCGTCCTTGGGTTCGCGCCAACCGGGGTCGTAGGGGCGGATGTGTTCGCCGAGGCGTTGGTTGATCTCGCCGTAGAGGGGGTGGGTGCGGGCTTTGTAGAGGTTGGGGGTGATGTCGTGGTCGGCTTCGACGAGGTGGAAGTAGAGGTCGTGGAAGCGGAACAGGGTGCGCCGCGAGACCCCGATGAGGTGGGGTAGGTCGCTGGCGTCCGATTCGGCGAAGATCTTGGCGACCGATTCGGTTTCTGAGGGCTCCATCCGCGCGACGATCAGCGTTCGATGCACCGCGAGTCTCCTTTCGTGGATACGGTGCAATGCTGGGCGGAACGTCTGGTTTGTCGCTGATGTCGGGCTGGTGTGGGGAATTGCCCCGGTACGGCCGGGGATTCCCGGCGTGTCACCAGCGGGCGTCTAGGGGCCGAGCACGTGCGCGGCCACGCCGTTGACGCATTCGGCGGGCTCGGGGACCGCCTCCGGCTCGGCGGGCACCGGCGGCGCGGGGGGCGCGTACGGCGCGGGCGGAGCGGTGGCCGTCACGGTCACGGCGGTCTCGCCCGGCATGGCCGGGACGAACGGCTCGGCGTACACGAAGTGATCGGCGGGGACGGCCGGGTGCGCCGGGTGGGTCAGGTACGCGGGCGCCGGGCCGGCGCCGTCCGTCTCGGCGGCGGGCGGGTCGGCGGGGTCGGCCGGGTCGCGGTAGGCGTCCAGTTCGTCCTCGAGGCACTGGCGGGCGAACAGGCGGACCAGGTCGTGGGCGGTGTAGCGGACCTCGCCGCCGGGGCGGGGCTCGGCGTCCAGCAGGTAGCGGGCGGCCAGGCGGGCCAGCAGGTGCTCGGCGTGGTCGGGGCCGCAGCCGAGCAGCGCCGCGGTGCGGCGCACCGTGATGTGGGGGGTGCGCAGCAGGCCGAGCAGGCGGAACAGGCTGCGCTCCGGGGCGGGCAGGCGGTCGTAGACGGCCTGGAAGGCGGTGCGCACGTCCAGGTCGGCGGCGGCGAGGGTGCGCAGCCGGGCGCGGGGGTCGGCGAGCCGTTCGGCGAGGGACGCCAGGGGCGCGGCGGGCGCGGCGGCCAGGCGGGCGGCGGCGCCGCGCAGCGCCAGGGGCAGCCGCCCGCACAGGTGGACGATCTGCTCGGCGGCACGGGGCTCGGCCTCCACACGGTGCGCGCCGACCACCCCGGCGAGCAGGTGCAGCCCTTCGGCGGCGGTGAGCGGGCCGAGGCGCACCATGTGGGCTCCCGCCAGGCCGTGCAGGGCCGAGCGGCTGGTGACGACGACGGCGCAGCCGGCCGAGCCGGGCAGCAGCGGCTGGATCTGCGGCCCGCTGTCGGCGTCGTCCAGCAGGATGAGCACCCGGCGGTCACTGCACCAGGTGCGGAACAGCTTGCCGCGCTCGTCGGTGCCGTCGGGGATGTCTTCGGGCGGGATGCCGGCCGCGCGCAGGAAACCGCCGAGCACCTCGCCGGGCGCGGCGGGGCGGCCCCCGGCGCGCAGGGCGGCGAACAGCTGGCCCGAGGGGAACGCGGCGCGGGCGCGGTGGGCGGCGTGCACGGCCAGGGCGGTGGCGCCGGCGCCGGGCATGCCGCCGACCCAGACCACCGGCACGGCGGTGCCCGAGCCCGCCGGGCGGGTGAGCAGGCCGGCGATGCGGTCCTTGGCGTCCTGGCGGCCGGCGAAGTCGGCGATGTCGGCGGGCAGCTGCGCGGGCGCGGTGGCGGGCCGCGGCGCCGGCGGCGCGGCGCGGGGCCGGGGGGCGGGGTCGGGCTGGTCCAGGCCGGGGTTGGCCGACAGCAGGCGCTGCTGCAGGCGGCACAGGGCGGGGGAGGGCTCCAGGCCGAGCTGGCCGACCAGGATCTGCCGCAGGTTCTGGAACACCTCCAGCGCCTCGCCGCGCCGGCCCGCCTGGTAGAGGGCGGTCATGAGCTTGGCGTAGAAGTCCTCGTTGAGGGGGTGGGTGGCGATGAGCTCCTTCAGCTCGCTGATCAGCTCGCGGTGCCTGCCGAGCCGCAGGTCGGCGTCCAGGCGCAGCTGCAGGGCGCGCAGCCTGCTCTCCTCCAGGCGGGTGATCTGCGCCGACAGCAGCTCGCCCGCGGCGAGGTTGGCCAGCGCGGGGCCGCGCCACAGGGCCAGGGCGGCGGACAGGGCGTCGGCGGCGCGGTCGGGGTCATCGCGCTCCAGGGCGCTCCATCCGTCGGCGACCAGGCGTTCGAAGCGGTAGACGTCGATGGTCTCAGGGGAGGTGGCCAGCAGGTAGCCGTACGGTTTGGTGATGACGCAGGCCGGGCCGCCGGTGCCGAGCATCTTGCGCAGTTTGTAGACATAGGTGTGCAGGGTGGCCAGGGCGGTGGCGGGGGGGCGCTCGCCCCACAGCTCGTCGATCAGCTCCCGGGTGGAGACGATCTGGTTGTGGCGCAGCACCAGCATGGCCAGCACGGCGCGGACCTTGGCGGCGCTCGGGGTGAGCTCGCCGTCTTCGCCGGGCCCGTCGATGACCTGGAGCGAGCCCAGCACCCGGAATTCCATGTGTACTCCCATCGGTGACGCCCCGCGGGCCACCATGGGCGCGTGGTCCCTGGTGGATCTCTCGAATTTAGATGAATCCCCTTAGTGGAACGTCCGCATAAATGGCTCATGGGCCTAAAATGTCGGACAAAGCCCTGGTCTGGGCCTCGATTCTTCGCCTAATGGGAAACTTATAGAGGAATCCGGGTTCGGCGTGACGGGCCGGATGGCACGGCCGTCCGCCGCCTCCGCCTATGAAATACACGCCTATTTCCAGATAACTCCGCATATTTCCCCGCCCTGGTGGGCGGACCAGGAAGCCTCCAGCGCCGTTCGACCGGCCGACCAGCACCCAGGCGCAGTGTGGCCCGGTACGGGGTTCGCCGCGCCCGGCGGCCCGCGTACCTCCGCCACCCGACGGGAGGAACGCCCCATGCGCCCGCACACCACCCGCCACACCACCCCGCCCGCCACCCGCCCCACACCCCCACGAACCCGCCCGCACAGCACCTGGCACCCGTGTCCGCTGCCCCACCTGGACACCGATCCGCACACCACCCGGCACATCCGTCCACGACACCGACCGGGTGTCGCGCCGCAGACCGGCGCCGGACCCTGCGCCGGCCCGGGGGGCGGACCGCGCGCCGGCCGGGAAGGCGGACCGCGGGGCGGTCCGGAGGGTGGGCCGTGTTCGGTGAGGGGGGCCGGGTGACGGGCGGGGCCGCTTCGGCGGTGTGTTTGTGGGCGGCGTGTCCGGGGTGCCGGATGCCGCTGTTCGAGGAGCATTTCCGGGCGGGGCTGCGGATCTGCCCGGCGTGTGGTCACAACGCGCGCATGGGGGCGCGGGAGCGGCTGGCCTCGCTGGCCGATCCCGGGTCGGTGCGGCCGCTGGAGGCGGCCGAGGGGCCGCATGATCCGCTGGGGTTCACCGACACGCGGCCCTACCCGCAGCGGCTGGCGGCGGCGCGGCGGGACACCGGGCTGGACGAGGCGGTGTTGTGCGCCGAGGTGAGCGTGCGCGGGCGGGCGGCGGTGCTCGCGGTCATGGACTTCGCGTTCCTCGGGGGGAGCCTCGGGTGCGCGGTGGGTGAGCGTGTCACCGCGGCGGCCGAGCGCGCGGTGGCCGCGGCGGTGCCGCTGGTGATCGTCAGCGCCTCGGGCGGCGCCCGCATGCAGGAAGGCGCGCTGGCGCTGATGCAGATGGCCAAGACCAGCCAGGCGATGGCCGAGCTGGACGAGGCGGGGCTGCTCACCGTCTCGGTGGTCACCGATCCCACCTACGGCGGGGTCGCCGCGTCGTACGCCACGCTCGCCGACGTCATCGTGGCCGAGGCGGGGGCGCACATGGGGTTCGCCGGGCCCCGGGTGATCGCCGGCACCCTCGGGCAGACGCTGCCCGACGGCTTCCAGACCGCCGAGACCCTGCTGGCCGGCGGCCTGGTGGACGACGTGGTGCGGCGCGGGCGGCTGCGGGCCGCCCTGGGGCGGCTGCTCGGCGCGGCGGCC